>JAGVLZ010000351.1 GCA_020054055.1 Phycisphaerales bacterium | reverse complement strand
GCCATCAGCACCGCGCGGGCAGCGGCGCGGGCCGGAGCCTCCATCGCGTCAAAGCCCGCCGCGAAGTCGGCGGTGTCCTCGTACCCCATGTTCTGCACGGCCTGCGTCACCGTCATCGGGGCGCTCATCGCGGCGGGATCGGAGTCGAGGTCCATCTGTACGAATCCGTCGGCGGCCTTCATGAATCCCTGCGGGGCTTCGTAGCAGTACTCGAAGTCAAGATAGAGTTCCGCGATGTCAAGGTCCACGCCGTTCACCGCGCCGCTGCGGTCGGCATCGCCGTACTTCATGCAGGCGGTCGAACCCCAGTGCTCGAGGACCGAGTCGATGTCCTCGTTGTCCACGACGCCGTTGTCGTCGGCATCGCCGGGGGCGGAGGGGAAGTACGTCTCGTTGCAGACCTTGAAGATGAGCGGATCAAAGTCCGCGACCTCGGGATAGGTCGAGAGACTCAGGTGTGGGAGTTTGCAGCGCAGGACGTTCTCGCCGCCGACCTGCCGCCGCTGAACGCGATACTCGAACCCGCGCTGGAAGCGATTGAGGCCGGCCTTGACCCAGACGATGGTGTCGTTGTCCACGTCCACATCACAGGTGGCGCAACTCTGGAGTTGCCAGGAGTCGGACGACCCGGTCTTGCGGCGGTGCAACTCATAGGGGTAACCGTCCGCCTCGTCCCACGCGACCGGGCCATAGTGACGCATGCAGACCTTGTTGTTCGCACGCTCCTCGTCGTTCGGGTCGACCGCTTCTCCCTGCGCGGGGATGCAGTCGGTGGCGTGGAGGTAGAACGGGAACTTTCCGATGGTGCCGCCGCCGATGGAAGCCGCTGATTCGGTATACACCCCTTCGGGTGAATAATCGGTACCGCGGAGCTCGATCTGGCCGCCGCCGGTGCCGATGAACCATCCGGCGTTCCAGGCTGAACTTCCTTCGTTCAGGATGATGGCTTGCCCCTTCATTCCGCCCGCCGGAACGTTGATACTCGTGGACTCAGAGGTCTGATTGAAGACATCCAGCAACGCGAGGCCTTCAAACGCACCGGCAAGCGTCATTCCCCAGAGACCCCCCGCCGTTTGGAACGCGGTGGTTCGGACTTCCCCGCGGAACTTGCCGCTTGTTGCGCCGCCATTCGTGAAGGTGTCGATCCTGCGAATCGAAGCCACCAGGTGAGCATCGCCGGATTCTTCCGCGCCCTGAATGGTCGCATTAATCTCGCCGGCCTTGATCTGACGAACTCGGCCGTCGACCGCGATCGTCACCGGCTCGGACTGCGAACCGATGACCCCAGGCTTGATGTCCAAGAGGATGATCTCTCCGAGCACGAGCTGCCCATTGACCCAAGCCGCGTTGACGGTGATGTCGCCCAGAAGATCTCCGCTTTCTGAGATAAGGGTAAGCCAGGCTGGGCCAAGAGCAGCGCTTGAGGTCAGAGTGATGGGACCGATGATGTCGTTCGTGATTCTGCCGAGAGCCATGAAGTTCGCTGTAACTGAGCCAAGCTGGTCCGCATACAACGTGTCGATGAAGAGCGGCCCGGGGTCTCCGAGCCCGTCCAGATCCATCACAATCGAACCGACCTCTGCGAATCGATTCGTGGAAGTGCCAATCTCGAGTTCGACGATGCGGTCATCATCGCTCGCGGGAGTCACCTTGATCTCGATGATGTCATTCGCGGTCGCGCGGACAATCTCGAAGCGAGTCACCACCTCCGTTGCGTGCGCTTCGAGGTCGATCTGCCAGTGGTTGGTGCCGATGTTTGTAATGGTCACCGGGGCGGTCGATGGCGTGGGTGTCACGGTCGGCTGCGCGAGCACGCTCGCGCAGAACACGGATGCGAAGAGTGCGCTGACGACAAACGAAGCAATGCGGAACATCTGAATCTCCTTCGAGAAAGGGTGAAAAGAAGAATCAGCCCCGGAACGCATTGGGGCGACGGTACGGGACGAACGAGTCGAATCGCGCCAATTTCGCGCGGCGTGGAACCCCAGACACGATCAATGTCATCGAACTGACGCGAAAGGCCACCCAAGAACCACGAGCCCTTTTGCCAGACTCCTCGGACTCCGTAGGCCGGATCAATCACTGGAGCGTCGATCCATTCCTGGTATCCTCCCGAAAGGTCAAAGAGACTCCAAGGGGATTGGACGTCGCCATACGCCGCGACCGCGGGCTGAATCTCGCCGTCCCAGTCGCCGCTTGTCTGCCCGATGCCGGGCGGGCCGGAAATCAACTGGATGTCCGTGCCGTTTGGCTGCTGCCAGTACCCGGGTTGCCCCTCGCCATACCGATCTGGGTCCCAGTACGCCGACTTGACCCATTCGTCCATCGTCGGCATGCGGAATCGCGCGCCGGGTGAGGCGGTGATCTGATCGGTGTACACGATTGCCGTGCCGACCGAGTATTGACCGAACGTACTCGTGTCGTACGCGCCGGTCTCGAATGCCCACTGCTCGGGCCGCTTGTCGTTGTGCAGCCAGTTGGCGTACCGCGCCGCGAAGCGCCGCGTCACGTCGACCGCCGCGTATGGGACCGCCGAGAACACCTCGAACTGGAACTGGTTGTCGGGCAGCCTGATCGTGCGGATGCTGCTGCTCGTGAACCGCGAATCGACATCGAGCGGGTTCATGTAGGGCACATAGGCGCGGACAAACTCGAGCCATTCCGTCGCAGTCACTTCCGTTCGGCTGATGTCGAACTCGTAATCGACGCGCCCCATGAGGTCGGGGTAGCCGTCGTGCGAAAGGTTCGGATACGGCGCGTTGCCAGCGTGTGTGATCCGCGCCCAGCGCTCGCTCTCCGGGATCGGATGCTGCGCCAGCGCGCGGCCACCCAGCACCATCGCCAGCGCGAGTCCGAGAACAAGGTGGAACAGCAGCCTGCTCATCCGCGAATCCCCGGCCCCGAACCCGACATGCTTCTCAGCGCAGAAGCACGCCACACGAGCCGTGCTTCTCAGAGCGGAAGCACGCCACCCGAAACAACGGTGAATCGACGCGGTACGCATCCATCGCCTCCTTTGACGCTCACGGGTTGCAAACCCATGCCACCGGGCCGCGTGCCGGGGAACGGCGCGATGGAACCCGTCCATCACCGACCCGAGCATGACGCCCCAGTTTTTTTTTCTGTCAAGAGGAATATGAAACATTCTAGGTAAAAAGCAAGCCAATTTTATGTGAACGCGCGGAAAGGCAGCATCGAAATCGACGCCATGGCTGCGATAGTTACTTGTCCTTCCGCTCCGCGGGGCGGATCAGGGCGTCAGCACCCACCACCCCCGCATCACAAATGCCAGCGTCAAAAAGATCGCGTACGAGAGGCCGTCGGTCAGCATCGTCAGGAAGATCGACGACGCCGTGGCGGGGTCGAAGCCCAATCGGTCCAGCAAGAGCGGGATGCCCGCGCCGATCAGGCACGCGGCGGTCATCGCGGCCATCATCGCCGCTCCCGCGACCGCGCCGAGGCGCCACGACATCTCGGGCATGATCCCGGTGAGATTGAGGAGCGCGATCGAGAGGGCGAAGAAGAGGCCCACGAGCGCGCCGGTGAGCAGGCCGCTCGCCACCTCGCGCGCGAGCATCTTGAAGACCATCTCGCGTTTGATCTGATCGAGGACCAGGCCGCGCAAGACGACCGCGAGGCTCTGCTGCCCCGTGTTCCCCGATTCGTTGGCGATGACGGGGAAGACGGCGGCGACGACGGGGATGGCTTCGATGAACCCGTGATAGAAGAGCAGGACGGCGGAAGCGGCCTGCGCGGTCAGCAGGTTCATCAGGAGCCAGGGGGAGCGCCCGCGGAACTTGCCGCCGATGGAGCCGTAGGCCGCCTCGTTCTCGCGCACGCCGACGAGTTTCAGGGCGTCGTCCGCGCGCTCGGCCGAGATGATGTCCATCACGTCATCGACCGTGACCATGCCCAGGATGCGCCGCTCTTCATCCACCACCGGCAGCGTGATGTAGTCGTACTTCTGGAAGAGTTCGGCCACTTCCTCGCGGTCCACCGTGGGGAGCACGGCGTCGAGGTCGGCGGTGACGTGGGCGGAGACGAGTTCCTTGTCGTCGGTGAAGAGAAGTTGTCGAAGCGTGATCGCGCCGACGAGGCGGCGCTCGTCGTCTACCGCGTAGACATCGCTCTGCGTCTCATCCATCGGGTGGGTGCGGATGAACTCGATCGCCTGCGCGATGGTCATGCCGGCGCGGACGACGAGGATGTCAGTGGTCATCACGCCGCCGGCGGAGCGCGGGTCGTAGAGGGCGAGTTTGCCGAGCAGCGCCGCCTTGCGAAGCGGGAGTCGCTTCAGGATGGTCGCGCAGGAATCCTTCGGCAGCGCCTGCAGAATGTCCGCCGCGTCGTCGGGCTCCATCTCGTCGATGAACGCCGCCGCCTCCTCGGGTTCGAGGTCGAGCAGCACCGTCGCCGCGAGCGCCGAGTCCATGTGCGCGAGCGCATCGGCCGCCGACTCTTCTTCCATCTGCGTGAGGACTTCCGCCGACTGCTCGGGTTGGAGACTTTCGAGCGTGTCCGCCGCATCGGCGGGGGGCAGGTCCTCCATCGCGGGCGCGAGTTCGCCGACTTCCGCCTCCGTCGCGGTGGGGAGGGTCTCGAGCAGCTCATCGACCGCCTGCTCTTCGGGTGTGTCCCGCCCCGGCTCGTGGACGATGATCTCATCCTCGCCCGGCGAGGGGTCGATGGGCTCATCGGGCTCCGGGGGGGAACGATCGGTGGTCACGCGGGGATCGTACCGTCGGGTCCACGCCCGCCCGCAGGCTTTGATTCGCCCAGAAACCCCGGTTCGGGGGCGGCCGGCGCATGAAAACTTCAGGCGTCAGGAGCGCGAGCCGCGCGATTGCCATGCAAGGTTCCCGGCCGTCGCGGCAAATCCGGTGGTCGAACGCCTTGCTTCATCTCCATCAAAAGGAGCCTCGCGATGCTCACCCGCCCTCCATCCCGTCACGTTCGCGGTCGTTGGCCCCT
>JAGVLZ010000117.1 GCA_020054055.1 Phycisphaerales bacterium | reverse complement strand
CGTCCGCCCCGCCGCCACCAGCGTTGTCCCGCTTCCGCAGCATGGGTCAAGCACAACTCCCCCAGAAGGGCAGCACGCCTTCACCAATAGTTCCAGCAGCGCCAACGGCTTCTGCGTGGGCCAGCCGACGCGCTCGTCGGCCATGTTGTTGATCGACGGAATATCCAGCACATCCGTCGCCTTCTTCATCATCCCTTTCATGCGGTTGCTCGTGGCGGGGATCATCGGCGCGTCGAACCAGTATCGCTCCGGGTCCACGCAGTAGAAAAGGATGTCGTCGTGCTTCCGCGCGAAGCGCCGCGGCGAAGACCCGCCGAGTCCATACGACCAGACAAGATGATTCACGAATCGGTCCGCGCCCAGCACATCATCGAGCAGCAGGCGCACATGATGGCTCGTGCGCCAATCGACGTGCAGCAGGACGTTTGCTGTCGGCTTCAGCGCGGGCAGCGTCGCCGCCAGCCGCTCGCGAAGCCACGCGAGGTACGAGGCGACATCCGGCCATGAGTCTTGAAACTCCCCCGCGCGATCGCGTTGCGTGTCACCCGTGTTGAAAGGAGGGTCGGCGTAGAGCAGGTCGATCGATCCCGGGACGAGTGTCCGCGCGGCATCGAGCCAGTCGGCATGTCGAACATCGAAATCGGGCAGCCCTCTCATGACGCCATGCTAATCCGACGTGGCCAAAGCCATTGGAACCCCGAACGCAAGTGAGGGAGTTCGTGGCAAGGGTTGCACAACGGCTCCATGCCGCCGCCGCGCGCCGCCATCCCACTCACTACACTCCCCGCCCCGCTCACCAGCCAGGAATCGACATGTCCAAGCGAACCCGCGCCAATCACCGACCCACCATGGCCCAGCGCCACGACCGCCACGACCTCTACCAGCGCTCGGTCCAGACCGTCGATTCCGAGATCGACTTTGTCGATGCCACCTTCAAGACCCTCCGGGGGCGCCTTCCCCGGACCCTCCGCGAAGACTTCTGCGGCACGGCCAACACCTCCTGCGAGTTCGTCCGCCGCCGGCGCGCCAGCCGGGCATGGGGAGTCGACCTCGATGAATCAACGCTCGCCTGGGGGATCGAGCACAACCTCCCCAAACTCAAGCCCGATGCGCGCGGCCGCATCGAACTGGTCCGAGGCGATGTCCGCACCGCGCGGACGCCCGCGGTCGACGCGCTCCTGGCGATGAACTTCTCTTACTTCATCTTCAAGGATCGCGACGGGCTCCGCGACTACTTCGCCCACGCTCGCAAGATTCTTGCGCCCGGCGGCCTGTTCTTCCTGGATGCCTACGGCGGGTCCGACGCCTTCCGACGCCTCCGCGAGGGAAGGAAAGTTGCCCCCGGCATCACCTACGTCTGGCACCAGGCCGACTACGACCCCATCACCGGCAGCACCACCTGTCACATCCACTTCCGCTTCAAGGACGGATCACGGATGAAGGACGCCTTCACCTACGAGTGGCGCGTCTGGACCCTCCCGGAGATCCGCGAAGTCCTCCTCGAAGCAGGGTTCAAGAAGGCGACCGTCTACTGGGAGGGTTGGGACGAAAAAACGTGGGAGGGGGACGGCCACTTCAAACCCGCCGAACGTGGCGACCCGGACCTCGGATGGATCGTGTACATCGTGGCGGACAAGTAGGAACCAGGTCACCGGCCGCCACGTTGGTCGATGTATTGTCGTGGCACCATGACACGGATCGGAAAGTCTGCGCGGCCCATCAGCGATCCAAAGTGCTTGACGTCACCTGTAATCAGGTGGGTCGCACCACAGCCCAGCGCGGCGGCGAGCACATGCAGGTCCTTTTCCGCAAGCCGATGCGCCCCCGCCGGGATGGCACCATATGACGCTGAATCGACGACGGCGACCTTCAAGAGAATCACCGCGAGGCCATCCGCGGCCGAGAACCGAGCGAGCGCGGCGTGCGCCTCTTGAACCACGGCTGGGGACGTGACACGCTCAACATCATCCAACTCAAACAGCGCGCGAACAAGGCCACCACACCGCCACGCTGCGGAGAACAAAACGTTCGCATCAAGAAAAAGTCGCTCCACGCGTCAGTCTTTCGGCGGCGGAAAGGTGTGCGCGAGGCTGTCCGGGTCAAGCCCCAACTTCCGCGCCTCCTCGCGCGCCCGCTCGTACTCCTCGCGACCAATGGCGTTGTTCAGCAGGAACTCCGCGATTCGTTCGGGGGTGTAGAGTTCGATCTCGGGAGCGATCATCGCAGGCATGAGATGCATCGAGCCGTCTCGAATCTCCGCGACCAGAAAAGAACCCTCCTCGAGCCCCAGCATCTCGCGGAACCGCTGCGGGATGGTGATCGTGCCGCGTTGGCCAACACGGATGGTGTCGCGATTGGGGGCAACCATGGTTCTCTCCAGACAGATAATCGGATAATCTGTATATCAGATCATCCGATCGCCTGCGATTGTACGCCTCTCGTGCCCACCTAGACATGCGCCTGCGGATATGTTTCATTATTTATTGAAACTTCTGGCCTAACCGCTTCACACCCTCTACCCTCCGATACCATGCCCCGCATCGTGAGCCTCGCCTCCGCCCATGCCTCAACCTCGGCCGTGCTCGCGGCCGGACTGGTCCGTGTTGAAGCGAGGTTCCGCGACCAGCTCGACACCCCGATCCGCCCCGTCGCCGAGTTGTGCGAGCACGTCGAGCGTTACCGCGGAAAGATGCTCCGCCCGACCCTCGTGATCCTCTCCGGCCTGGCCGCCAACACCGCACTCGTCGAGCCGAATGACGATCACATCGTTGTCGCCGCGGTGATCGAGATGATCCACATGGCCACGCTCGTCCACGACGACGTGCTCGACGACGCCTCCGTCCGCCGCGGCGGGGACACCGTGAACAAGTGCAAGGGCAACGAGGCCGCCATCATCCTTGGCGACTACCTTCTCTCGAAGTCCTTTCACCTCTGCTCCACCCTCGACACGCAGCGCACCGCGCTCCGCGTCGGCGAGGTCACCAGCATCGTCTGCGAGGGGGAGATGCTCCAACTCGCGCAGCGCGGCGACTTCGATCTCGGCGAACCGGCCTACTTCAACATCATCCGCCGCAAGACCGCCGCCCTCATCGCCCTCGCCTGCGAACTGGGCGCCTCGCACGCGGATGCTCCGCGGGCCATCGTGCAGCGCCTCTCCGATTTCGGAGACAAGATCGGCACAGCCTTCCAGATCCAAGACGATCTGCTCGACCTCGTGGGCGATGAGCCGGTCGTCGGCAAATCACTCGGCAAGGACCTCGACAAGGGCAAACTCACGCTCCCGCTCATCCATCATCTTTCACGGCTCGATTCGGCACGCCGCGCGGCGACCATCGAAAGACTGAAAAGCGGGGCCTCGACGCCCGCGGAGCGTGCCGCGCTCGCTCGCGATCTCGAAGCCACGGGGTCCATCCGCTTCGCCCGGGAAAAAGCGAAAGACTTGGTTTCACAGGCCAAGTCGCTCCTCTCGCCCCTTGACGATTCCCGCGCCCGCGCCGCGCTGCTCTCCCTCGCGGACGCGGTTATCACCCGCACGTTCTGAGTCCATGCATCCTCCCCCGGTCCCACCGGGGGAGGTGTCACGAGTCTTCGAGTGACGGTGGGGGCGAGAGCGCCGCAACTCGGAGATTCAACCCTTGAACTTCCCCTCGAACGCCCACTCCGCGATCGGCTTGCGCGGGCTCGGCTGCTCGATGCCGCGATAGTCGGCGGGCAGGTCCTCGACCCGACCCGGTTTGCCGACCGCGATCATCGCGCAGACCTCGAAATCGTCAGGCACGCCCAGCCCCGCCCGCGCCT
>JAGVLZ010000067.1 GCA_020054055.1 Phycisphaerales bacterium | reverse complement strand
GGGTCCAAACCGCCTGAGTTCCGGCGGATTTGTCGTGGTTCCGAGTTCGCAAATCACAAAATGAATGTGAAAACGGGCAATCCCGCAATGGCGCGGGCGCGTTCGCGCGAGCGCGGGGCAATTGGTCTTGTTGTCGATAAGTTGCGAGCCCATGCCGACTTTGGTGTCGAGGACGGATTCGGCGATGGTGTCCCGACGGTTCATCGGTGAAGACCACCTCAGGCAGAGACGCTGAGAACGCTGAGGCGAGACACCGAAGTGGACGAAGGCGGGATCAAGGCGCGACGTGCCCCGCCTTTCGCAGCGCGTCGAGCATCTGCCGGCCCATGGCGCGGTACTCCGGGTCCATGACGACGGTGCCGTGGTCGGCGTCGGGGACGATGGTGATTTTGCCGAAGGAGGCCTCTCCCTTCATTGGGTGGCCGAGGTTGGCGAGTTGCTCGCGGAGGCGTTCGGCGGCGTCGTCGAGGTTCCACTCGTCCGCGCTGCCCACGATGATGCGGATGTGGTCGGCGAAGATGGGAGCGTAGCGCTCGGGGTTTTCCGCGAGGAGGTGCGCGATGTCGTAGCGCCTGTAGTGCTCGGCGATCTTGCGGTCGATCGCGCCGGTGGTGGGATCGAAGAGCGCGGCCGGTCGGCCTTCGGCGTCGCGCGGGCCGAAGACGGCCTGCCACGAGTCCCACTGCTGGCCGCTGGAGTTGCGCGGACCGCGGGCTTCTTCCCACTGGTTTTCCTGGCGGATGGTCATGAGGGCGACGCCGACCTGCTCGTTGCTGGCGAGTTCCTTGCCCTGCTCATCGGTGTAGAAGTTGGGTTGCTCGTACAGGTTGATCTTCTGGAAGGCGTGGAAGTCGACGGGGTCGGGTGAGCCGGCGAAGGCGAAGCCGAAGGATTGGGGGTATTGCATCGCGAGCCAAACGGTTGACCATCCGCCGGAGGAGTGTCCGGCGACGATGCGGGCGCTGGGTTCGGAGATGAGCGGGTATTTCTTTTCGAGGGCGGGTATGAGTTCATCGACGAGCGCGCGGGCGCAGGGGCCGTTGTTCGCGGAGTCCGCGAAGAGGGTGTGGCCGTTCTCGGATTCGGGGTCTGGGACGATGATGAAGGCGTGCTTGCGGAGTTCGCCTGTGTTGGGGCCGAAGTTCTTCATGCGGACGATGGATGCGGCGAAGCGGTGGTCGCCGCTGAAGCCGGGGACGACGTAGAGAGCGGGGTACTTCTTCGTGGGGTCGTAGTCTTCGGGGATGACCACTCCCGCGCGAATCTGAACGTCGCGATTGTGGAAGTCGGAGAGGAGCGCGGAGCGTGCCTCGAACCATTCGACGCCGGGGGAGGCCGGGGGCGGGGTTTCGGCGACCGCATTGGTCAAAGGCAGATCGACCGAGAAGCGATCGGTGGAGGTCTTGGTAAAGGTAACGACCTCGGAGTAAAGATTTCCGGGTTCGCGCTGCCAATCGGAGTTGGTGGGGTTGATGTCGAGGACCGCCTGGGCCCGGTATGAGCCCACGGGTAGTTGGTCGAGGGGAACGGGGAATCCGGCGATGGCGCGGCCGATGGTGAGTTCGGCACCGGGCAGGAGGTTGTTGGTTTCGACGCCGTAGATGGGCTGGGGGTCGTCGTAAAAGGGGGCGTCAGAGGGGTCGGCGCGCGGCGGGACCTTTGCGCCATTCTCGAGCAGGAAGATGATGAGGCGGCCGGAGGCCGGTTCATTGCGGAGCGAAGCATCGAAATGTGTGCGGAAGGCGGGAGGCGAGTCGGCGCGCGATGTGGCGGCGACAAAGAGGCAGAGGAGGGGGAGTTTGTGACGGATCATGCCGTTCACGATAGCGATCACTTGTGGAACTGGCCCGTCCTTGCGGTGGTGCGGGAATTCAAAGTGGTAGATGCCTCGGTACCGACCTGAGAACAGGTCGGTGGCACGCGACGCAATGAACTGAAGAGCCTGTGTTCGCTGAATTCGCGTGCCCCTTCGGGGCACAAGAGGCTGAACAGCAGTCAGTTCCAGACCCGCGCCGACGACGGCGGGGTCTGGCAACACGCGCACGCCGCGTTGCGGCGAAATCCCTGGTGGGGGCCGTGCGAAACCGCATGGCGAAAATTCCAGTTCACGGCGTTGCGTGGCACGGGAGTACAGTCCGCTTCATGCGGGCCGACTGGTACGAGTTTCCGGGGTGGTACGACATCCTGCACACGCCGGGGACGGCGCGTGAGGTGGATGGTCTGTCGCGCATCGAAGAGCGGTTTTCGAGAGCGAAGGGGGAGCGCGTGTGGCAGGAGCCCGCGTGCGGGACGGGGCGGTACCTGCGCGTCGCGGCGGGGCGCGGGATCGGTGTGATCGGCTTCGATCGGTCGGCGCGGATGATCGACTACGCGAAGGAGTCGTTCAGGCGGCGAGCGCTTCGAGGGGAGTTGTTTGTCGGGGACATGACGAGGTTCACGACGAAACGGCGCGCGACGCTCGCCTTCTGCCCGATCAACACGATCCGCCACTTGAGGACCGATGCCGAGGTGTTGGCGCATCTCGGGTGCGTGCGGCGGTCGCTCGCGCCGGGCGGTGT
>JAGVLZ010000208.1 GCA_020054055.1 Phycisphaerales bacterium | reverse complement strand
GGCGAGTCGAGGAGCGGGGTCTTGCGGATGAGCTTCAGCATGACTTCCTGCACCAGGTCGGCGCAAGCGTGCTCGTCGCCGCGGGAAGCACGGCGGGCCTGACCAAGGACGAAGCCGAACCACTCGTCGTAGAAACGCGCGAAGGCGGCCTGGTCGCCGGCGGCGATGCGCGCGAGTTGATCCTGGAGTTGGTCGGCCACGGCGTGTCCATCATCGCTTGTTCGATCAGCGGGTGGATCCGGGGTTGCCGGGGGTGCCGCCGGGGGTGCCGCCGGGGGTGGCCTGCATGAGTGCTTTCAACTCCGCGGAGAGGCGGGCGACCTCGTCCTGCAGGGCGCGGACTTCTTCCTCGATCCCCGCCGCGGTTTGCTTTCGTTCGGCGAGTTCGGCCTCGGACTCGCGCCACCCCGCGACGTTATCGAGGCGATCGACGACCTGGCTCACGGCGTCGATGTGGTGCGACCATCCACTGACAATCAGAAGCGAAGTGTCGGAATGAAACTTAACTTCGGCGCCCTTGCCAGCCAGGTCGAGCGCTGCTTCCACGGCGGAGAGCGCATCGTCGGGCTTCATCTGCGACAGTATCCTGGCGAGCGGCCAGACATTGACCTTCTTGGGAATCTGCCCTTGAGAAGCGAGCGCGTACACAACAAATACGCTCCCGTGGGGGTTCGCTTCCGCTTTCCAAAGAGAAGCCTCCTTCAAAAGCGAAATCGCTTCGCCACGCGTAACCCGACTGAGTTCGACGGGCAAGACGGGGATCGAATCCGCGGCAGGCCGCATGAACACATTCATGGGTCCGAAGACCTTGGCCGCTGCGTCCATGTACTGCTGCACAGTCCCGCCCGGAAAGGTAAAATCGGCCCTGTCATCGGTTCCGAGCGACACCATTGTTGCTGGGCTTGGCTCCGGCGCGGGCTGCTGGGCCAGCGCCGACGCGGAGAGCAGGATCGTGGCGAGGTAGGCGGTGAGAAGGTTGACGCGGCGGTGGTGCATGGGGAGTCTCGGGGGTAGGGGTGCGGGGTTCCTGCGGGGGGTCTACAGATAGACGTCGCGGGGGGTGGGTTTTCGCGCGGGGGCTTTGCGAATTGTGGGCTGCATGATGGTGGTGGTCCCGGGGGCCCCGGGGTCTTTCAGCAGCAGTTTCCTCATGCCGGAGGCGTGAAGAGACTCAACCCCTTTCACGAACATCTCCGGCGTGCAGATCAATCGCCGCGCCGCGGGCGCGGCGAATCCGCGATCAGCGCATGACGATTCCCCGTCTTCTTCCTCTTCAAGAAGAGGCTGGGCGCGTATCCCTTGGCTTCGTCTCGTGCTTGGATCGTTGCTGCTGCTGACGGTCGGGGGGCACCCGGTCCGTCAGAAGCAACACCATACGACGCGGCCGCGCGGGGGCAAGCGGATTCTCGGCGCGCCGGGAAGATTCGCGCACAAACGTGGACATGTCCGGGGCGGGTGATGATGCTGCTGGCCCGGGCGCCCCGGGGGCAGCAGCATCATCAACACGACCACCCGGGCTGGGTGAAGAGAGGTTTTCATGGGGTTCCGTGCGGGGGTGTAGCGGACTCCACGCCTGCCTACGAACGGCCACGCCTGCGGCGCGATGATCGTGGCTGCTGCTGCTGGACCTGGCGCCCCCGTAGCAGCAGCAGCAGCCAACGCCGGTCATGCCGCGAGCCGCCTGAGCACCCGCTACACTCCCCCCATGCACTACGACGCCCACGGCCCCATCATCGCCGACCTCGAGGCGCGGATCTCAACGATCCGCGACTCTCTTTAACTACGACGCGAAACGCTCGTCGCTGCTCGAACTCGAACAACGGATGGGGGCGACGGACTTCTGGGAGAAGCCGGACGCCGCGCGGGCCGTCGTCTCCGAGATGAAGGCGCTGAAGGCGCAGATCGAGCCGCTCCAGAAACTGATGGCCGATTTCGACGACGCCAAGGTGGGCTACGAGATGGCCCGCGAATCGAACGACAAGGACCTGCTCGCGGAGGCGGACGAACTGCTCTTCCGGCTGACCTCGCGGATGGAGCGCGTCGAACTGCTGTCGTTGCTTTCCGAAAAGCACGACCACCGCAACTGCTTCCTCACCATCTCGGCCGGCGACGGCGGCACCGAGGCCAACGACTGGTGCGAGATGCTCTTCCGCATGTACCTGCTCTTCCTCGAGAAATCGCACCCCGAGTGGAAGATCGAGGAGATCGAGAAGTCTTACGGCACGGAAGTGGGGCTCGATTCGGTGACGCTGAAGATCAGTGGGCCGCAGGCGTTCGGATACCTGAAGTGTGAGCGCGGGACGCATCGGCTGGCGCGTGTGTCGCCCTTCAACGCCCAGGGGAAGCGTCAGACCTCCTTCGCGGCGGTCGAGATCACTCCCGAGTTCGAGGAATCGAACGTGGTGATCCCGGACAAGGACCTGGAGATCACGCCGTTCGTTCGCGCGTCCGGCCCCGGCGGTCAGAACGTGAACAAGGTGGCGACGGCGGTGCGCGTGGTTCACAAGCCGACGGGGATCATGGTGGTGAGCAGCACCTACCGCGAGCAGCCGCAGAACCGGGCGCAGTGCCTGGCGATCCTCCAGGCGAAACTCGAGCAGATCGAGGAGGAACGCCGCAACGCGGAGATCAAGACCGCGACCGGCGGCACGCTCGAGAAGGGCTGGGGGACGCAGATCCGCTCGTATGTGCTGTACGACAACCGCGTGAAGGATCATCGCACCAACGTCGAGGCGAACCCGGACTCGGTCTTGAACGGCGCGCTGGATGAGTTCATCGACGCGGAGTTGAAGCGGAAGCGGAGAGAGAAGGCGGAGACGGAGGGGGCGAGGAAGTAGTAATGGTCGATGAAGTCGAGTCAACCCTTCGTGCGTTTCGGCAGTACTGAAAACCGGCTGATTGCCCGGCGGATGTTTTCGTGGGAAACGATCGGCAGGGACTGGTAGGGCATCGTCTGATACCGCGAACCGATCGACCGTCTCAGCGGCTCTTGCATCGAGCGTGGCGTTGATCTTTGGTTGTATTGATCCGCGTCGATCGGCCGAACCTGTCCATCGTCGTAGAGGTCGCCGTACGCCAGGGGATAGATCTCCTGTACGGCGACGAGCGCTGGTAGGTGCCGCTTCCACTGCTTGGCGTCGATCCCCATCTCGATCGCCAGGAACGCGAACTCCGCGAAGCAGAACGCGAGCGCGCTGTTCGGCGCGCCGTTCGAGAGGCACCTGATCTCCGAGTAGTCCGCCGGAGTGAGCATCTTCAGTTGTAAGTCTCCGCACGCGAACATCTCGTAGGACCTCGCGACCGCCGCGCGAGACTGATCGCCGAAGTGATCGTTCAGGACTTCCAGTTGCAACGCGGAGAGGTACGCGATCCGCGAACGCGACGCGATGTCCGAGCGAACCTGACCGGTCCCGTATGCCCGCCGTTCGAGCCTGCTCCAGAGAAGGCTGCCCACGCTGAGTTCTTCTTCCTGGATCAGGGCGGCGCGGAACTGTTTTTCGAGAGAGAGGACCGATCCGTCCAACGAGAGCGGTTTCACGATCGTCGATTCCAACGCGCCGCGGTCGGCGCAACGCTCGGGACGGATGCATCGCCTGCCGTCATCGTCGCCGAAGAGTCGCGGATTGGTTTCCGTATCAAGGTCCTGAAAGTAGCGGGTCGCGAGACGCTGCGCAACGTCGCAGGCTCGCCATGAGTTGCGTTCCAACTGCTCGGCGATTTCACCCGTCAGCTCGTTCGACGCCCCGGCCAAGAGCGCGCCAGCGAACTCGGCCGGATCGGGCATGAAGAGCGGATCGCTCCCCTCAATAAGATCGTCCCCCTGTACGGTGATGGCCGCCGAGACAGGAGAGCCGGGCGGCGACCGAAAGAACAACCCGCCCCAACGCAAGAAGCGATTCATCGAGATCGCGTTGAACTTATGCTTGTTTGAATGGATCGTGATCGAACGGATCACGCCACGATCGAGCAGCACGGCCACATAGGGCGTGTGCGCTTGAAGGTTCGGTATCCGCAGTTCAATCTGGTTGCTCATGGCAACCCGTCCACGAGAAACAGTGAGACGCTCGCGCCAAGGTAACCCTCGAGGGAATACGTCACGCCCCCGAGCAGCACCGTGTGCTTGATCGGATACAAGCGCCGCTTCGAGTCCTTGTCCTCGATCTGCACGGCACGCTTCGAGAGATGGCCGTTCGTCCCGGTCGGGACCCAGATGTCCGAACTGGGAGCGTCGAGATGAACCATTTCGCCGGTTCCAAGTGTGAGCACGGTCGCGAGATCGACCTTGAGACGTCGTTTGTCAACTTCGCCCACCGCCTTCGGCCCGTCGGTTTCCTTCACCAAGAACTCGCCCCAGCGCGGGAACTTGTAGTCGAACGACCTCACCCTCAACTCAGACTCGAAGAGCGCGATGGCGCTCGGCAAGTACGGCGTCGGGATGGCCGCCCATACGCTCTTCGTGAGGTCGGGGAACACGCAGGTTTCGATGCTTGCACGGTAGAACGGCATTTCGGGCTCTCCTTTGTTCGTGGGTAGCGCTTCGGCGCCACCAACCCTTCGAGAATCGATGAGCTCGTGAGCGGCACGGACCAACTATGCCGCGTCCGCGTGATCGAACTCTTCCCGACTATTACTCCGTATTGCCCGGCACGATCGTCGGATGCGCACTGCGAACACACCTGAACCCGATGCGCGGCGAGCCTGACCCAAGGGGATGATTGCCGGTGTCGGACAGGTCGGAGTATGCCGGGTCGCTCAACCAGTCGGTCCGCGCAAACACAACCACCATCGCGCTCGGAACTCCGCCGACCAATGAATACGGATGTATGGTCCCCGACAACTCACCCACGTTTCCGAACATATGATACAACCCGAGGGGCGAGCGGGTGTCATCGCCCTCCCTGACCTTTCTCGCACGCCGAAAGAAAACCTCCACCGCGCCGCGCCCGGAAGTCTCCTGCTGCTCGCGAAGAACCACTGGCGAGGGAACGATCGACTCTGGAATCGCGTCGGACCCCCACGGATAAAGGCGACCATCCGGCAACTGCGCCGCGACCATCCACTCGCTGATTGTCGGAAGGCGCTTGCCGCGCCAGAGCGCGTACGCCAGTGCATCACCGTGCGAAACGCCGACAACGGGGAGTTCGTCCCAGGATGGGTCATACCCCGACTTCGGCCAGACATAGGGCGGCGGATGGCCCGTCGCGTCCACGAACTGCTTGAAGTCCCTGTTCGAGACCTCGAACTGATCCACGAACATCCCTTCGAGCCCGATCCGCTCCGAGCTCGGCTCGCCGCTCCTGAGACGCTCGATTACGAATGCATGTTCACCCGCCGGGAGGCGGATCATTCCCGTGTCCGCCCAGTCCAACCGATGTATCCAGACCGTTCGCTCCGTACTCTCGCCCCGCCGGAGATAATCGTCGAACTCCGCGAAACTGTTTGAGTCGGCGATGAGCGAGAAACGGTACAACCCGGGCGGCAGGCTCGCGCCGATCAAGGGCGTACTCCCAAGGCGGCGCGTCTCGCCGACCATCCGGCCCGCCTCGTCGATGCTCCGCGCGAATACGGCCGCCGAGGAAGAAGTTTCGCCCAACCGGATCGTGATCCCCCCGAGCGTCTTTTGATGGGCCGTCCAGGTCGCGTACCCAAGCCCGACCACAAGGAGCGAGAGCAGCGCGAAAAGTGCAACCACCACCCCCACCCGATGCTTGCGCACAAACTTCGTCGCCCGTCGCCACAGACTCGGCGGCGAAGTCAGAATCGGCTCCCCGTTCAGGCAGCACCGCAGTTCCGCGGCGAAGTGCCCCGCCGTCGGGAAACGATCCGCCGGCTTTTTCTCGAGGGCCTTGTGGCACACCGTCGCCAGGTCGCGTGAGACCGCGGGGTTCAACTGGCGCAGCGGCATCGGGTCGGTCGAGGTGAGGGCCTGGAGCACCTGCTGCGAACTCTCCCCCGTGAAGGGGCGGCGGAGCGTGAGGCACTCGTGGAGCACGACGCCCAGTGAAAAAATGTCCGTTCGGTGATCGACGTTGGCGTGTTGGGCTTTCGCCTGCTCGGGGCTCATGTAGTAGTAGGTGCCGGCCATCTCCCCCGTCACCGTGATCGACTGATCGGTGCTGATCTTCGCGACGCCGAAGTCCGTCAGGCGCGGCTCCCCCTGCTTCGTCAGCAGGATGTTCGAGGGCTTCACGTCTCGGTGGATGACCTTGTTCTGGTGCGCGTAGTCGAGCGCGTCGGCGACGGACGAGAGGATCCGCAGTACATCCTGGATGTGCCGCTTATTGGCGAGGTCGCGTGAATCGTCCTTCTGGCGTCCGGCACCGCTTTTTTCTTTCGACGAGCCCTTCGGCCCTCCCGGCTGCGCGCCGCTCCGGCGCAAACGCTCGAGCCGGTCCGCGAGGGTCTCCCCCTCGACGAACTCCATGACGATGTAGTGCGTGCCGTCCTGCTCGCCGTAGCGGTGGACCGGGACGATGCCCGGGTGTGCGAGGCGTGCCGCGGCCTTCGCTT
>JAGVLZ010000182.1 GCA_020054055.1 Phycisphaerales bacterium | reverse complement strand
GCTGTGATTCTGTGGGGGCGGGTTCGTCGGCTGCGTCAACGCAATCGACGGTGCCGGGGCCGAGGGGGCGGGGGCCGGGGTCAATCGCTTGCTGCGGGCCGAGTCGATGGACTGGTCCATCTTCCGCAGAAGATTCTTGACCTTCGAGAATGTTTCCGGTGACGTTGACATGGGTTGAGTCGCCTCCTGGCACTGGGGCTATCGGCCCCCTTCCGGCTCGCATGAAGCCCCGCGCGGATGGATCAGCAAACGCTCGAACAAACGCATCGGTTGTGCGAAGTGACCGCATCGCGCCGCCTGGTCGGGTCATGCCGATTGGCGAAGCCATAGCACGGGGGTACACTCGCGCACGTCGACGATGACGGTCGTGACGACGGGAGTGATTCATGCGGACGTTGATCGGAGCGCTGGTCGGCGTCTGGGTCGTGCTGACCGTCGTCGCCTACTCGTTCGTGCTGCCGGATACGCGGGGAGATGAGAACCTCGTCCTGGCTTATCTGGAGATCGGGCCGGACGATCCGAGCCCCTCGGCGGCGCTGGTACGCGGTTATTTCGAGGAGCACCGCCGTCAAACAGGCCGAGACCATCCCAGCCACGCGGCGGTCACTGCGATGTCCGCTGAGCCTCGGCGCGAAATCGTCGCGGACTTCAGCGACTGGTTCGCCCGAACTCAGCCCAACCCGCTCAAGGACTCACCGAGACTCGTCTGGTCCACGGACGATAACCCCGCGAGGCGGACGCAGTGCCAACTCTTCCGCGTCTGGCACCTCCGCAAGTACGGCACGCCGATCGACCTCGCCACCGACCCCTCGAACCGCGACACCACCAAGACCATCGTGCAGTGCGTCGCGGGGGCGGGGCCGGACATCATCGAAACCTACGGCCCGGCGCAGTTATCGCAGTTCGTCGAGGCGGGAGTCGCCCTCGACATCACGGACCTTGCCAACGCGAAGGGGTTCGGCGAAGCGGAAGTCTTTCCCGCTGCGGTCAGTTCGATGAGCAGCGGGGGGCGTCAATACGCCTTCCCCTGCAACGTCGGCTACACCGTTCTCTTCTATCACCGCGACATGTTCGAGGCCGCGGGGATCAAGCCGCCCCCGGCATCGGGTGGATGGACGCTGTCGGAAGCGATTGTCGCCGCAAAGGCTTTTTCCGGCGCGACCACCGATGGCGGCCGTCGCCGCGTCGGCATCATGGGGCTGGGCGCGTGGGGGATGGCCCTCGCCGACGGCGCGACCTTCTTCAACGACAACGGCACCGCGAGCCTCTATAACTCCCCGAACGCCGTCGCCGCGCTCCAGTCATATCTGGACCTCATGTACCGCGACCGCGTCATGCCTACCCCCGCCGACCTCGCGAGCATGGCCTCTTCCGGCGGCGCGAACATGAATATGGGCGCCGAGGCCGCCTCCGCCTCCGCCCTCTTCACCGCCAAAGCCTGCGCCATGATCAACGACGGCCGCTGGTCCTACGTCACCTTCGCCAAACGCCAGTTGGACCGCGTCATCGCGCCGGCAATGCGTCGAAGGATCGCGGCGCGCTCAGTGAATGTCGCCCTCGACGCCGAGGATGACGAATCTTCGACGAATCCTTGGGTTCTTCCCGACCGCGAGCGCACCCTCCTCCAATCCGCCCTCGACTCCCTCCTCTCCGACGTCCTCGTCCCCATCACCGACGAGCAATACGCGCTCCTCGAATCCTGCCTCTCGGACGACGACCGTAAGAACCTCCTCCAACTCGGCGTCGCCCACGTCCCGACCACCGGCGGCACCCCCTATTACGAGGCCGGCGCGCGCGTCGCCATCGTCAACCGCGCCAGCCCGCGCGCCGAACTCGCCACGCGCTTCATCGAGTTCCTCGCCGGCGACGAGTACAACAACCAGATCAACTTCACCTTTGATTCGATCAGCGGCACGCCGAAAATCATCCAGCGCAACGGCATCAGCGGCCCGCCACGCGCCCTCCCGGGACTCGAAGCCTTCGACTCTCCCGTCTTCATCGAGGCGATGGACAAGTACGCCCACCCGTGGGAACTCTCACCCTTCATCGGCCGCAACCGCCTGGGCCAACTCGTCGGCCCGATCCTCGAGGAACTTACCAACAACATGATCGGCGCCGCCGAGGCAGCGCGACTCGTCGAGGATCGCATCAACGCCCAGATCGCCGCGAACCTCAAGCGCGACTCGGCGCTCCGTGCCGAATGGGAGAAGAGGACAGGTAAAACGTTTGATCCGCATCGTTCCCTCCGCGAGCAGGTCGAGGACGCTTCACCACAGAGACACAGAGACACAGAGGAAGGCGCTGGATCGGGTGAAGAGAAAGAGAAAGACCTCGGCAACGCTGGGGATCAACTTCCAACTGTTGCTCCGCTCCGAATCACAATCCCGGTCTTCTCTTCTCTGTGCCTCTGTGCCTCTGTGGTAAATGAACTTCCTGGAGCCGAGGCATGATCGGCTCCGCGCGCAAGCGCTTCCTCATCGCTCTCCTCTTCCTCCTCCCGAACCTCCTCGGCTTCATCGTCTTCACCGCCGGCCCTGTCCTCTTCTCCCTCGGCATGTCCTTCACCGATTGGGCGCTGACCCGCCACAACCGGTTCAGCGAAACACCCATCAAGTGGATCGGCATCGAAAACTACGAGCGCATCCTCACCGGCGATGAATCGCACCTTTTCTGGGACTACTTCGGCAACACCGCGTTCCTCATGCTCGGCATCCCGCTCGGCATCGCCGGCTCGCTTGCCCTCGCCATGATGCTGAACGCGAACGCGACGCCTCAATCACCGCGTTCCCGCCTCCGTGCGGGACTCAGTGCCGCCGCGATCACCCTCGTCGCGTGCGTCGGCGTGTGGCTCGTCACGACTCCCGGCCCCATGCCCGCCGCGACCGACGCCGCAATCAAGACTTCCGAGGTCGGCCTCACCGACCTCTCCAACTGGGACGTCGCGCGCCTGCGATCGAACGCCGCCATCCTGGCCGTCGCCGCGCTCGGCATCGTCGCGACCTGCGGCCTCTCGTTCGGCGCACTCTTCTTCCGCGGACTCTTCTACCTTCCAAGTCTGCTCGCCGGCGTCGCCATGTTCCTCCTGTGGAAGACGCTCTATCGCCCCGAGGGGGGCCTCATCAACGCGGGCCTGCGTCCCATCATCGAAGAACTCCAGAGCATCGTGCAGCGAACCCCCGCCGGTTTGTGGTACGCGCTGGGCCTCGCGCTCGCGGGGCTGACGATCATCTGGTCCGTCTGGATGATCGCCACAGGTGTCGTGCGCCTCGCGCACCGAGACTCCGGCATCGCCGCCTTCCTCGGCCGAGTGGGTTTCGTCACGACCGCCGCCGCCGCCGCGCTCGGCATCGCATTCTTCCTCGTCCAACTGCCGAAGCAATCGCTCCTCCCCTCCGGCCGTGCCCCGTTGACCGTGGCACAACTCACCTCGGTCGCCGCTGAGTTGGCCCGAGCCATTCCTTCCGCCAACGCGAGCGAGATCCGTCTCGCCGCGAAGTCGCTCGGCGAACGAGCGCGCGCTCGCGACGCCATCGTCGCACTCTCGTCAGCGGCGGGCGGAAACACGGAATCGCTCCGAATCACAGCACGGATCGTGAACGATGCGGCCCCCCTCGTGAACAAGGGGCTCACCAGCGACGCAGGCCTCAACGCCCCCCTCTGGCTCGTCGACGCACGCTGGGCCAAGATCGCCCTCATCATCATGGGATTCTGGGCCTCGATCGGCGGCGGGACCATGCTCCTCTACCTCGCGGGACTCTCCAACATCCCCCCCGAACTCTACGAAGCCGCGAGCATCGACGGCGCCACCGGCTGGCAGCGCTTCATCCACGTCACCTGGCCCCAACTCGCTCCGACAACATTCTTCATCGTCATCATGTCCACCATCGGCGGCCTGCAAGGGGGCTTCGAGCAGGCGATGGTCATGACCCAGGGCAAGGCCGACACCATCGTCCTCGCCTACTACATCTACAACGTCGCCTTCACCGACCAGTTCCAACTCGGCCTCGCCAGCGCCGTCGCCTGGGTCATGTTCGCCATGATCTTCCTCCTCACCGCACTCAACTTCCGCCTCGGATCGCAGATGACGAACGAATAATCAATCCTTGAACACAGAAGAAAACAAAGGGATACAGAGAAGATGGTCCGAAGATACTGTGCTTGATTGAAATGGCTGTATTTGCAGGCTGAAAGCCTGGTAGTTCGTAGCCGGTGACAGTGCGAGCCTTTGCGAGCGCCGCCCCCGGAAAAGCTGCACCCTACAGGGGTGCAACACGAACGGGAAACATCGGGATCTTCTCACAGCAACGGCATCGCTGAATCGCCAACGCACATCGCCTTGAATCCATTCCACCTCCGTCTTCCTCCGCCTTCCTCTGCATTCAACACTTCCCGGATCCCATGACCGAACCGCGCAGCAAACCCTCCCCCCTCCCTAAAGCCGCGATCTTCGTCGGCCTCGTTCTCCTCGGCTTCACCTTCGTCGTCCCCTTCCTGTGGCAAATCCTCATCTCCCTCTCCAGCCTCACCGACGTCGACCTCCTCACGCAGACCGGCTATCCCCCCGTCGTCAAGCCGGAGAACTACCCACAGGTCTTCGAGAAAGTCGACTTCGCCCGCTACTTCTTCAACTCCTTCTTCGTCGCGGGATGGGTGACGCTGCTCCAGGTCATCACGTCATCCATGGCAGCGTACGCGTTCAGCCGCGTGCGCTGGCCGGGGCGCGATCGCGTCTTCCTCCTCTACCTCGCCACCCTCATGATCCCAGGCGTCGTCCTCATGGTCCCCAACTTCGCCGTCACCCTCGCCCTCGGCCTCTTCAACAACTACTGGGGGCTCATCATCCCCGGCGCCTTCACCGCCTACGGCACATTCCTCCTCCGCCAGTTCATGCTCACCATCCCCACTAGCCTCGATGAAGCCGCCTCCATCGACGGCGCTGGCCACTGGCGCATCTTCACCCAGGTCGTCCTCCCCCTCACACGCCCAGGCCTCATCGTCCTCGCCATCTTCTCCTTCCTCGGCAACTACAACTCATTCTTCTGGCCCCTCATCCTGACCAAGGACGACAACCTCCGCACCCTCCCCATCGGCCT
The DNA here is from genome assembly GCA_020054055.1 of Phycisphaerales bacterium. Lineage (GTDB taxonomy): Bacteria > Planctomycetota > Phycisphaerae > Phycisphaerales > UBA1924 > JAEUIV01. Next base: position 6,448 of record JAGVLZ010000182.1, on the reverse strand, counting down.
GCTTGCCTTCGACTCAACCTACGGCCGCGAAACCCCCCTCATCATGGCCGCAAGCCTCATGGCCATGATCCCACCCGTTATCCTCTTCCTCTGCCTCCAGAAGTACCTCGTGAAAGGAATCCAGATCGGCGCCGTCAAAGGCTGATCGCTCTTCCCCTGCCTTCCGTCCTTTGTCTTGAACACAACTCCGATGTCTTCCTCTGTGCTCTCTGTGGTGAATGTCTTTCTTCTGACCCATGTCCACCCTCACACTCACCAACGTCAAAAAGACCTACGACGGCAACATCACCGCCGTCCACGACTTTTCCCTCTCCATCCACGACGGCGAGTTCGTCGTCTTCGTCGGCCCCTCCGGCTGCGGCAAGAGCACCACCCTCCGCATGATCGCCGGCCTCGAAGAGATCACCGCCGGCTCCATCGAGATCGGCGGCCGCAGGGTCAACGATGTCCACCCGAAAGACCGCGACATCGCCATGGTCTTCCAGAACTACGCCCTCTACCCGCACATGTCGGTCTACAAAAACATGGCCTTCGGCCTCATGCTCCGCAAAATGCCCCGCGCCGACATCCGCAAACGCGTCGAGGCCGCCGCTCACACGCTCGGCCTCCACGAACTCCTCGAACGCAAACCAAAGGCCCTCTCCGGCGGTCAGCGCCAGCGCGTCGCCCTCGGCCGCGCCATCGTCCGCGAGCCCAAGGTCTTCCTCTTCGACGAACCCCTCTCCAACCTCGACGCCAAACTCCGCGTCACCACGCGCACCGAACTGAAGAACCTCCACCAGCGCCTCAAGACCACCACCGTCTACGTCACTCACGACCAGGAAGAGGCGATGACCCTCGGCGACCGCATCGTCGTTATGAGCGCCGGCCACATCCAGCAGGTGGATACGCCGCTGAACATCTACCGCAAGCCGATCAACCGCTTCGTCGCCGCCTTCCTCGGCTCCCCTCCAATGAACTTCCTCAACGGCACGCTGCACGAGGAAACCGGGGGTACTGGTCTTGTCTTCGACTTCGCCGATGCACCGCCCCTCCGCATGCGCGACGAGGACCGCGTCCATCTCCAGCCCCACGTCGGCCGCGCGATGGTCATGGGCTTCCGCCCCAGCGCCATGAGCGAAACCCCCGTCGGCCGCTACGCGGGCAGGGGCAACGCCCTCCGCCTCCGCACCGAAGTCGTCGAGCCGCTGGGCGACCTGATCGACGTCTCCTGCACCACACCCAAGGGCCAGCACGTCATCGCCCGCGTCACCGCCCGCCCCGATTTCCCAGTCGCCCGCGACATCGAGTTCCACCTCGACATGGACCACGTCCACATCTTCGAGCCAGGCGAGTTCGGGCGGAACGTGCTCCGCGCCTAGCCTCCTCCCCCGGTCCTATTCCGGGGGCGGGGGAGGTGCCCGAGTCTTCGAGGGCGGAGGGGGCAGGCGCGCGGCTACCATATTCCCGTTCAGTAACCGGAACTCCCTACATGCACATCGACGAACTCCGCAAAGCCCAACGAGCCGAGCCCTTCAAGGTCTTCACCTTGAACCTCGCCGACGGTCGCAAGTTCCGAATCCCCCACCCCGAGTTTCTCGCGCTCCCGCCAGAGGGCCGCCGCTCCGCGATCGTCTTCCTTCCGGGCGATGAAGGCTTCGAGATCATCGACCCCACACTGGTGACGTCGCTCTCCATCACTGGAGGGAAGCCGCCAAAGAACGGCAGCGCGGCGAAGGATGGCGCGTGACTGAGAATAAGTGAGCGAGCGACTTCGACCACACCGCTGCAACCGCTGGAACCTCGCCCGCAAGGAGGGAGATTTGCGCGGACCGCACGCAGTGTGTTAGACGTGACGCGATCGTTGACTACTGATTCGTGCGTTCGCTACTCATCACGTTTGAGGCGCATTACCCCGCTAAACCGCAAGTCTTGCTTTCCGTCGTTCCATCGCCAACGCCAGTTGAGCGCCAGCTGCGTCGCGCTGACGTTTCCGCCGCCGCCATGCTCGGATCGAGAAGCGTCATTCTCTCCCTCTACTCGGACAAGTTCGACGCGAGTTCCCTGACGGTTGAGGAACCATTTCAACTGACTATCGCCCATCCAAGTCGCATCCAACACGACCTGACTATCGCCTGACTCGATGACGGTGGCGCGAACGTGAATAATCTCACGAGGTTTATGGCTGTGATCAGAAGTACCACTCCACACGCTGCCCACAGGCATGAGGTCGGCGCGATTAGCCTTCTCATTCTTCTTGTCCTTCGTTGCCTCAGCCTGCTCGTGAGCAATCACAATCGGTTTGGCTCGAACCGACTTCACCTCGATGTCTGCTCCCTCAGCGCGAAGCCATAGGCCAGTGGAGTCAACATCGTTGGAGTTGGCGGGCGAACGGTCGATCGGCCGATTGACCCCCAACTCAGCATTGACTTGACCATTCTGAACCGACGCAAGCACGCAGAAATCGCCTTCCGCGTTCGGTTCTGATCGAAGCCAGGTCACGCGGCGGTCGCGCGGCGGAACTCCCACAAGGAGTATCGCAGGCGCGTTCCCAACGTGCTTCGCTCTCACCTCTATGCGGAACGCCCCCGTCGCACCAATGTCCAGTCGCATCGCATCGCCACCTGCGACCAACCTCTGCGGGTTTTGGACACTGCTCCAAGGCAAGAGATCATTTGACTCCCTGATCCTGTTGGCCTCTTGACTCAGCTCTTCCCGAACGCCTGCCCGCTTCGCATTACGGCTAGCCGTCTTGTATGCGTCAAGCAACGACTCGGCCGCATTCTCGGCCTTCCGTTCGAGAGCATCGAACGCCTTACTCGCGGGCAGCACGCCTCCCCGTTTGTACCCGGCAAGCCCGTCGGGATCGGGCGATTTGTCGAACTCAACTTCAATGTCCCGCCGGATCGTATCAAGCGTCTCTTCATATGTTTGGCGTGAAGCGTCGAGGCTCTGCAGGTCCGAGCTTGTCTTCTGTGCTTCTCGATCACGGCCTGCTGGTTGGGCCTGTCCGTACACCGTGGTGGCAAGAGCCGCGGCCGCACAGATTTGGGCAATCCGAACCTTGAACTTGATATGCATTGCCATTCGCCTCCGATTGCTCGTCATTGGCTCGGGAAGATAGACGCCCGGAGCGCTTGCTGCAATTTACGCTCAAGCGACGACAAAAGTCCCCCGCCCCCGATCCTTCACCACACCCGGGAACTTCAACACCCGACCATGCGCCGCCACATACACCCCCGGCCCGACAAGACTCGTCGCAAACATCGCCTCCGTGAGATTCTGGATCGCATCCGACCGCTTCATCTCATAGGGCCGCATCGCCCCCGTCAGCACGATCGGACATGCCGGCGCGCCACCGGCCTCAAGAATCTCGTGCAGCAGATCACCCGTCTCGCACAGCGTATCCGTGCCGTGCAGCACGACGATCCCCGCCGGTGCCGGGCTGCTCGCGAGCGCATCGCGCACCGCCTTGACGATCAGCAATCGCTCATCCTTCGTAATGTGCAGGCTGTCCTTCGCCAGCACCTCCCGCACTCGGACCTCGGTCTCCTCCAGCCGCAGCCGCCGGATCATCCGCTGCACGATCGCCCCGCGATTAACAAGCGTCCCCGCGGCCTCGTCGTAGACCTTCTCAATCGTCCCGCCCGTGGTGAGGAGTTCGATGTGTCGCATGTGAGGCACTTGGCACCGGGCACGAGGCACTAGAGGATACAACGCGCTGAATCCACTAGTGCCCAGTGCCTAGTGGCCAGTGCCTACTTCCACCGGCTTCCCCGCCTCATCCACCGCCACCATCACCACATCCGCCGACGTCACCGCGATATCGTCCTGCGAGGTCGCCGGCCGGTTCGCCCGAACATCCACATGCACCGTGATTGACGTCCGCCCGATCTTCTTCGTCGTCGCCCACAGCGAAAGAATGTCCCCGACCAGCACCGGCTGCTTGAACTCCACCGTGTTGATCGCCACCGTCACATACCGCCGGTTGGCCTGCCGCAGCGCCTCGATCCACGCCGCCTGGTCGATGAAGGATAGGATCACCCCGCCGAAGATCGACCCCTGCGGGTTGGTATCCCGCGGCATCATCACCGTTCGGATCGCGGGCGAGGTGCTGGGAGGAAGGGGGGGCATGGCGTGATACGCGATGATAAAGGATGTGCATCGTCCACAACCGTGCGCTCAATCTGTGCACATGCCGCCATTCGGGCTTGACCCGAGGGAAAGGCGGGATACCTTGAAGGGCTCACGCTTCCTCGGGAGAACCATCATGACCAAGCGACAGCCTTCATTGGCGCGCCATCCCGCCTCCGGCTACGGCGGACAGGCGCTCTTCGCGCTCGATCGACTGACCCCCCAGCAGGTCGCCGAGTTCAAGCGGACCGCGCTCGGCGGCGCCGCACCACCGAAGAGCCCGAAAATTCGGGGCTTCAGATTCGACGACGAGAGGCCGCGCACCGTCGCCGTCGCCGAGGGAGACTCCTGGTTCGACTTCCCCGTCGGCACCGACATCATCGACTGCCTCCGCCGGATGCACGGCTTCCGCATCGAGAACTTCGCCCGTCGCGGCGACACCCTCGAGAACATGGTCTTCGGCAACAACCCGCACGAGCCGGACCCGCTCACCAGGGTCATCGACCGCATCCGCGAGGTCAACGCCGACGTCTTCCTCTTCTCCGGCGGCGGCAACGACGTCGTCGGCCCGGAACTCGAGTTCTACCTCAACCATTCCGCATCAGAACTCGAAGAGTTCCGCATCGATTTCGCGCGATACCTGATGAATACCGTCGGCTTCGTGAGTCTCGGCAGAATGATCCGGCGGGTGACCGAAGCCAGGCCCAATATCCAGATCTGTGCGCACGGCTACGGCTACCCCTACCCCTCCGGCAAGGCGGTCGAGGTGCTGATCTTCCGCGTCGCCGGGCCGTGGATCAAGCCCGCGTTCGACCGCAAGGGGATTGCGGAATCGCAGCGCCGCCCGATCCTGAAGCAACTGGTGGATGGCTTCAACAACATGCTCGAATCGCTGGCGAAACAGCACCCCAACTTCCACTACATCGACCTGCGCGACGAGATCAAGGAAAAGGATTGGCGCGACGAACTTCACCTGAAGAGCTCCGCCTTCGCCCGCGTCGCCGCCAGGTTCGCCGCCGCGGTCAACGCTTCGACGGCGTGAGGGGGGCGGGGTGCGGCGAGCGCCACAGACGGATCATCAGGAGGCCGATGCCGATGATGAGGAACGCGTCCGCGACATTGCTGACGTAGGGCCACAGCGCCGCATCGCCGCTCGGCCATTTCAACCCGAATGGAATTTGCAAGTGCGGCAGAGGATGGAGAAAGTCGCGCACGCACGCGAACATGATGCGGTCGTACAGGTTGCCGACTCCGCCCGCGATGATGAGCCCGATGCAGATGTGCGAGAGCCCATCGCGCCGGTCGGTCCATCGCCCGAACATCCAGAGACAGAACCCGATCGCCACAAACGCGAAGGGAATGAACACCCACCGCTTCCCCTGCCCAGTGCCGAAGACCGCCCCGGCGTTCAACACGAGTTGCAGGTCAAGCACCTGAGGCACAACGACCACCGGCGCGTGCGGCGGGATCAACGTATGCAGCCGCTGCGGCCCGACCTCAAGCACGCGCTCCCGCAAAACGGGCACCGGCACATCGGCCACATACTCGAACGCCGCGTGCTTCGTCCCCAGGTCCACAGCGAGCGCGATCAGAAAAGTAATCGCCAGCGTCGCCCACGCGCCGGGGACGCGGAACGCCGGCTCGAATGGGCGGGGGGGCGCGGAGATCGTTTCCGGTTCGGGGCCGTTCATGCTGGCGCTAGTTGTAGCGGAGATTCTTAATTGACGGAAGGGCGTTCAGGAATTGTGCTATGTTTCCTTCAGCATTCTGACCGTGGAGCAAGGATGGCCAGAGGACAGAAACCAGTCAAGGCGTACCTCGAATCGCTCCGCGAAGCACACGGCACGGGCAAGGCCACCGGCGAGCAGTCCTACAAAAGCAAACTCGAAGCGCTCCTCACCGCGATCGGCGATACGCTCGACCCCAAACTCTTCGCCACGATGGAACTCAAGTCCGAGGGAGCGGGACACCCGGACCTTGGCGTCTTTGAGAAGAAATCGAACAACATGCGCTTGGCGGTCGAGGTAAAGCCCGCGATCGACAACCTCTACGACACCGCGCGGGGCGAACAGGTCTCAAAATACTGGAAGCAATACGGCTACGTCCTGGCGACGAACTTCCGGGAGTTCGTGCTCGTGGCTCGTCACGCGGAGAGCGGTGAGGCGCGGATCGAAGCGAAGTATCAGATCAGTTCCACGCCGGAGGCATTCTGGCGCAGCACGCCGACGAGCCTTGCGGCGGACCACGAGCAAGGTCTGACGGATTACCTGACGGGGGTGATGCTGCGGCCGTCGCCGATCCTGCGGCCGAAGGACCTGGCGGCGGACTTGGCGCG
>JAGVLZ010000087.1 GCA_020054055.1 Phycisphaerales bacterium | reverse complement strand
GGCCCCGGCGGCGGCGGCAAGGCTTCCCATCGCGGTTCCGCCTCATCGATGCGGATGCGCCAAAATCCGGATTGAGTGAGCCGCGGGGTGCCCGCCGTGTAGCCGGCCGAGAGGTAAACCGTGCGGCCTACGTGGACCGCGGCCGCACTGGTCATGGCGACGGGAAGACGCGGGCCCGGCGTCACCTTCACCTTGTCGTTCTGCCAGGTGAGCCAGAGAGAATCGTCGAAAACGCGCGCGGCATTTTCGCCGCCCAAGGCCAGAATGCCCTCCGGGAGTGAGACCATTGCGGCATAACCGCGCGGCTCGGGCATCTCGCCCGCTGGACTCCACACGTCGCGCGCGGGATCGTAGACGTGGATGTCCGCGTGCGTCACTTTCTTCCCTCCGTCCCACGGCGGTCTGTCGGGAAAGTTCGCGCCGCCCGCCGCGATAATGCGGCCCGCGTGCGATCCGGCGATGACGCCGGCGACACCGAACTCGCGCGGATAGGCGGCGTGTCGACGCCAGTTGGAGGATGAGGACGAGTGGGATGCCACCATGGTGGAGGGATCTGCTGCGATTGCTCCTGCGGCGAACAACACCAGCCCGGCCAGCACGGCCCGGGAGCGGCGGCGCATCGCACGGCGAGTTTTTTCAAGTCGCATTGTTTCGAAGGGACGGTAACGGCGCGGGAAGCAGAACGCGGCGTCCGCGCAAGCGGCGCCGCGTGACGATCCCGTCCGGGCCAGTCCGTTGTCGCTTTCGTTCGGCGCGGAAAAAATCAAGAGCCTCTTCGTCGTTCAGAACGTGTAACCCACACCCAAGCGAACCGAGCGGGGACGCTGCGTCTGAGCGAGCGAGGCGACGATGGACGACTCCACGCCGTCCTCGTCGAGCACGTTGTTGAAGTTCACCTGGAACTTCCAGCGGCCGTAGGCGTAGGAGGCGAAGAGGTCGAGCGTGTTGTAACCTTCGGTGAAGAACGTGTTGTTGTTTTCACCCGCGCGCTCGGCGATCGTGACGAACGCCGCACCAACCGAGAGGCGGTCGAGCGCTCCGCTCGTGAAGGTGTATTTGCCCACGGCCCGGTAGTTGGCTCCGTTCTGCACGTTGCGCTTCCGCAGGCCGTTCGGGTTGCGGGAATCGACATCCGACACCGCGAAAAGGAACGAGAGGTTCGCGCGCGGCTGCCAGGCGATGTCCGCCTCCCAGCCCTTCGAAACGCCCGTGCCGATCTGCAGGAAGTCGTCAAGGCCGAGCGCCGGATTGATGACGCGGATGGGGAAGTTCGTATTCTCGTTCTTGAAATAGGAGGCGCTCATCACGATCCCGTGCTTGAGCGACTCGACCTTCACGCCGACCTCGTTCGCCACGCCTTCGATATCCTTGAACGGGACGCCGGAAAGCGTCGTCCCAGCCTGCGCCGTGAACGTCTCGGAGTAGCTGTAGAAGAGCGACAAGCCGTCGTAGGCCCTGAACGGCTTGGCGACGATGCCGCCCTTGTAGACCCAGTTGTTGGTCACGCGCGGGGCGGAACGGACATTGGTGAGCAGGTTGATGCTGCCGTTGTCGACCGCATGGTCGTAGCGCGCACCGCCGACGAGGATCAGGCGCTCGTCGAAGAGGAACAGGTTGTCCTGAACGCCGAAGTTGAACGCTTCGCTCGTGCCGAAGCTGCGCGAGGCGAGCACAGGGTTAACCAGGAGATCGTTGATGTCGCGGTAGACCGGGTTGATGACGCTGAAGGTGAAGCCCGGCGGGAGCGAATAGTTGGTCGATCCCGACCGGCTGCTGGCGCCGCTCAACTGCGAATAGACGAGCAGCTTGTGTTTCACCGGGCCGGTGACGAAGTCGCCCACCAGGTCGACGTAGCCGCCCCACTGCTTGCTGAGGCCCGGTCCCGCCAAGCGTGCGGAGAAGGTATTCAGGCGGATGTCGCTCCAATTGGTGTCCGAAAAGCGCGGCTGCGTGGAGGCCACGCCGGTGCCCGTCGTGCCGATGAGCGAGCCGTCCGCACGATAGAACGCATACGACAGCGGAATGATGGCGAACTCCGAACTGTCCTGCTGGTCGTAGCGACCGACCACCCGCAGATTCCACAGCGATTCGCCGGCATTGATTTGGTTCTCATACCCGGTCTCGAAGGAGTAGTTCTTGCGCTCGGCCACGGCGGCAGCGGGCACCGAGAGAAATTCCGAGCCGAGAAAGGCCGACGGCTGCCCGGCGCCGTCGTAGAACCAATTGGGCGACTCATGGCCGGTTTCGATGTGCTGATAAGTGTAGCGCGCCCAGGCGCGCCCCGCCCGCTTGGCGTCGTAGGAGCCGTAGAAGTAGAACGCCTCCTTGTTATCGACGGAACCGTTGGGCGTCTCGCCCCGGCGCACGACGCCGATCGCGCGGTAGCCGAAGCCGCCGGCGCCCACCGGACCGGTGGTGTCGAACGATCCTTGAACGGTGGCGCCGATCGAATCGACCATCGTCTTGAGGATCGTCTGCCGCTTCGGCAGCGGGCGCTTCGAAACGCGGTTGATCAACCCACCGAGCGAGTGCGAGCCATAGAGTGTGCCGGCGGGTCCCTTGACGAACTCGATGCGGTCGATGAACTCGGTCTCGATCTCCGCGAACGGTCCGCCCGGTAGACCGTCGAGGAAGTTCGCGCCGTTGTTCGGCCGCACTTCCTCGCCACGGATCGTCACGACGTTGATCGTGCGCGTCGACGCGGGCGCGACGCCGCTGGCGTATTTGAGGATGTCGAGGCCGTCCGCCGTGCCGAGATCGTCCATCAACTCGCGGTTGAGGATCACGATGGAGTTCGGCGTATCCATGATCGGGAGATTCATGCGCGTCGCACCGAGCGCATTCGTGGTGCCGTATCCGACCGGCTTCGAATCGGTGACGTCGAACGTGGCCAGTCGCACCACGTTGTCAGGGGCATCAGTGCTGGCGGGCGGAGGGACCGACTGGGCCACCGCGGTCAGCGCGAAGAGGGGAAGCAGCGAGAGGAACGTGGCCCGACTTTCGAATCTTTGTTTCATGGTGTGGAGGTGAGGTAACTGCGGAGGAAGGGGAATGGGACTGTCGGAGGCAGCGATAGGCAAAAAAATGGGGTGGGGTGCTACGATTTGGATCCGCTGGTCACGTCAGTTCACCCGAGCGTCTATTCACGTCCCCACTCCAACTCGAAAAAGCGCAGCGGTTCGCCGCCCATCGTTTGGTAGGCGTGGCCGACGTGCCGCGGGGCGAACAGGATGTCGCCCGCGCCGATCTCGATCGAGTTGGCGCCGAGTTCGGCGAAAGCCCGCCCGGCCAGGATGACGAAGC
>JAGVLZ010000010.1 GCA_020054055.1 Phycisphaerales bacterium | reverse complement strand
GGCTGCCCGGGAAGCCCGACGGGACGACGACCCTCCGCGACCGGGCGCGAGCGGTGCCAGTCGCTGTTGACAGTCGAGTTCGAGCACGCGGCGAGCGCAAGGGCGGCGAGGATCAAAGCGGTAGTTCGGCGGATCATGCGCATAGATTCGTCGCTCGCCCCCCGCCAGTCAATCCCCTTCGTATTCCCCCATTTGCCCTCCCGCGCTGATTCGGGACAATGCGGCCGGAAGGACTCCACCCGCATGGCATCGGTCGTCTTCTATTTCCAGGTCCACCAGCCCTACCGCCTGAGGCGGTACTCCGTCTTCGACACGGACCCCTTCTACTTCGAGGACTCGAAAAACAAGGAGATCTGCCTCAAGGTCGCGGACAAGTGCTACCGTCCGATGACCCAACTCATCCTGGAGTTGGTCAAGGCCAACAAGGGGAACTTCCGTGTCTCCTACGCCATCACGGGCGTGGTCCTCGACCAGATGCTCGAGTGGTGCCCGGACGTCATCGACCTCTTCAAGCAACTCGCGGCCACGGGCTGCTGCGAGTTCATCGGCGAGACCTATCACCACTCGCTCTCCTTCCTCTACTCGCGCGAGGAGTTCCGCGATCAGATCGACATGCACACAAAGAAGGTGCAGGAACTCTTCGGCCAGACCCCCAGCGTCTTCCGCAACACTGAACTGACCTATAACAACGATGTCGCGGCGTTCATCAACGCGATGAAGGGGCCCGACGGCAAGCCGCGTTGGAAGGGGATGATGTGCGAGGGGGTGGACCGCATTCTCGGCTACCGCTCGCCGAACTATGTCTATCGGCCGCCGAACACGGGTGAGGGGGCGATCCCGGGGCGGCCCTTCGGCCTGCTCCTGAAGAACTACCGGCTGAGCGATGACATCGCCTTCCGCTTCTCGAACCGCGGCTGGGCCGAGTGGCCGCTGAGCACGGAGAAGTTCGCCAAGTGGGTCCACGACATCAACGGCGACGGGTACCTCTGCAACCTCTTCATGGACTACGAAACCTTCGGCGAGCACCAGTGGGCGGACACGGGGATCTTCGAGTTCATGCGGGCCCTGCCCAAGGCGATCTTTGATGTCGTGCCGGGCGAGAACCACTTCAACACGCCGAGCGAGGCGCTGGAGCGCTTCGATCCGGTGGGGACGTACGACGTGCCGCACATGATCTCGTGGGCGGACACCGAGCGCGACCTCTCGGCGTGGCTCGGGAATGCGATGCAGAGCAACGCGCTGCACGAGATCTACAAGGCGGAGCGGTCGATCAAGGATGCGATCGGCGCGGCGAAGAAGGCCGGCGACGCGGAGAAGATCAAGCACTTCGAGTATGTGCTGGCGGACTGGCGCAAACTGACGACGAGCGACCATTTCTACTACATGTGTACCAAGTGGTTCGCGGACGGGGATGTGCACAAGTACTTCAACCCCTACGATTCGCCGTACGACTCGTACATCAACTACATGAACGTGATGGACAACCTGCGGCAGCGGATGGAGGGGTAGTCGTGAGGATGCTCTTGCTTGTCCTCGGATTCGTCGTACACTCCCTCTGACCGAAGCGGGTCGGGGAGGTGGTCATGCGGCGCGGCTGGGCGGTGTTGAGCGCATGGTTGGGGGTGGCGGGCGGAGTGGCCGCGCAGATTCCGTGCGCCGATTGGTTGCCGGGTCACCAACGATCGGCCCCAACAAATCCCACAGGGCCATTCGAGTTTGTGCGAGTCGATGCGGTGGCGGTTCACGATGACGGCTCAGGAGAATCACTTCACATCGCGACCTCTCCCGGAGGGGACTTCCCGCCGAACTCCGGCCAGCGCTACGTCTACCGACTCAACGGCGGGGTATTCGAACGATTGGGCGGAGACTTCGTCAACTTCGTTGAGTGTTTTGGCTTTTTCAACGGTGAGCTGTACGTCGGCGGCGCGTTCCCCGCGAAGATCGCGCGATGGGATGGTGCCGCGTGGATACCGCTGCCTCCGTTCCCGGATCACGCGACTGTGTACCGCGTGAGCACCATTGGCTCATTTCAAGGACGGCTCGTTGTCGGGATTCAGGATTCCACCACGCGGCGGATCGTCGCATCGCTCGATGGGGGGCAATGGACCACGCTCGCGGTGGGCGGCTTGCCGTCGTATGTCGGAGACCTGGAGGTTTTTCAGGGCGAACTGATCGCTGCTGGGGAGTTCCACGATCTCAACGGCAACCCCGCGATCGACTACATCGCGCGTTTCGACGGCACAATCTGGCGGCCCATGCTCACATCAATTCAGTTCGATTCAGGCTTTACATACATTGAATCGCTCACGATTCACAACGGGGAACTGATTGCCGGGGGGTTCTTCCGCGCGATCGACGGGGTTGAGAGCCGTGCGGTTATCCGGTGGAACGGCACTCAATGGCTTCCCATCGGGAGCGGCATCCAGGTGCCGTACTACCGCAGCAATGCCGTCATCAGCGTTGGCGGCGCGCTTTACCAGACAGGCTCGCACTGGCCATTCTCACCCGATGGTTGCGCGGGCAACTTTTCCCGCTGGACCGGCGGTGAGTGGGAGTACCCCGGCGGCTGCCTGTCGGGATATGACTTCAACAACAGCACCTATTTCGATGGTTACGGTGTCGGAATGGTGGCCTTTAGCGATCTCGCCGTCGTCTGCGGCGGCTTTGAGATTGCCGGCGGCCAGGGCGACGGCACCCCGGCATATCAGTACCCCAATCTTGCCGCGTGGAATGGTGAGCAATGGGTGAGCGCCACAGGCGCCGTCGATCCGAATCCCAATGACATCGAGGTCTTTCGCGGTCAGATGCACGCCTGCGGCGACGGCGGGACGGTCGTGAATCCGCTCTTCGTGTTCGATGGCTTGCGATGGAACAGGATTCCGCTCCAGCCGCCGGATGTGCGGCCCGATTACATCAGGTGCATCGAGGTCTACGGTGATCGGCTCTTCGCGGGTGGCGAGCGGTATTACAGCAACGGGCCCAGGCTGGCATCGTGGGATGGCGAGGCCTGGAGCGCCCCAGTCGAACAACCGAACGATGACGTGAATGCCCTCGCCACGATCGGCGAAGACCTGTATGTCGGCGGCGGATTCACCATGATCGGAGAGATGCCCGCGCCTCACATCGCACGATGGGACGGAGTCGGGTGGCAGACGCTTGGCCTTGGCCTGAGTTCGGCCAATGGATTCCCGAGGGGCGTTTTCACCATCGCCCCCTTTCGAGGCAAGGTCTTCGCGGGCGGCACGATCACGAACTCCGCCGGTTCTCCGATGCTCGGGATTGCCCAGTGGGACGGCGGGGAATGGTCGCAGGTTGGTGAAGGACTCTCGCGCACCTCGGGCTCGCCGATAGTCTGGGCTCTTGCCGAGTACGAAGACTCTCTCTATGTGGGCGGCACATTCACCGGCGCGGGCGAAGCGGTCGCGGTCAACTTCGCGCGCTGGGATGGCATGAACTGGTCGTCGGTTCCCGGCCCGACACTCAACGGCAACGTCCGCGCGATGCGCCCATTCGGCGGGTCGCTCTTCCTGGGCGGAACGTTCGACATGACGCACAACGGCCAGACGCTCATCAAACTCGCACGCTTCGACGGGACGGATTGGTTCAGTGTTGATGGTGGCCTGACGGGCTACAACACCTCGCTGGTGTACGACTTCGAGGAACTCGGCGAGACGCTTTTCATCTGCGGCGCGATCGGCACCATCGGCCCCCAGCCGCACGGGGCTTGGATCCTGCGCTGGGGGTACGACCCGATCTCGGGCGATGCGGACGCCGACGGCGATGCCGACATGGCCGATGTCTGCTCGGTGCTCACGAACTTCAACGCGATGGCTCCTCCGGGCGGATTTGTCGCAGGGGACGCGGACCGCAACCGGAGCGTGAACTTCCGCGATGTGACGGCGGTGCTCCGATCGTTTGGGCAGTTGTGTGCTCCGTGATCACATGAGCCGCGCTACGCCGACTTCCTCCCCCGCCTGAACAGGTCCCGCAGCACCCGCATCGCAAACCCGACCTTGGTCCGTGTCGTAATCGCGCTGTACGAAGAGAAGACCAAGCAGATGCACCCGTTCGTCGTTCTCGGCTCGCCGTGGCGGGCGCCGGGGGTGATGCGGAAGTAGTCGCGTGGGCCGAGTTTTTCATCACCGATGGCGAGATCACCCTCGATCATGAGGACTTCTTCGATCCCCGCGTGGTCGTGATCGGGGATGTAGGAGCCGGGGGCCATTTTCAGGAGGGTGGTGCGGCGGTTGTTCTTCTTGTCCGCGAGGAGGGTGTGCTCTTTCACGCCGGGGAGGCCGGTGGGCCACCAACGGACGTTGCCGTAGCGGAGGACAAAGAGGCCTTCCTGCTCTTCCGCGGCGTGCTCGTGGTGATGCGATGCGCCCGCGGCGCGGGGCTCGATGCCCAGTCTTGCTTCGATGGCGCTGCGCGCCCGCTGCCCCGGCTCGATCGGCGGGCACGAAGCCGCAAGTGCTTCCATCGCCGGCGCCACCACACGCAAAGCCTCGACGAACTCCGCATCGCCGCGGCTCACGCGCTCCTCGAAGCGTTCGCGCTCAGTCTCCGACAGCGCGCCGGCGGCGTACAGCGCCGCCTGCTCGTGCGCATCGGAGCGAGGCTCTTCGGGATGGAATCCATGCGGTGCGGTCATGACGGCGAGCCTTGAGCGGCGACTCCTTTTTCAAGCATGCGCGCCAGCGACTGAATGCCGGAGCGGATGCGGGTCTTAACGGTTCCCACGGGGATGTTCCTCGCGGCGGCGATGTCCTCGCGCGTCTGCCCTTCGAGGTACGCGGCCCGGATGACATCGCCCTGCTCGGGGGGGAGCGTGGCGAGCAACTCGGCGCACGCG
>JAGVLZ010000114.1 GCA_020054055.1 Phycisphaerales bacterium | reverse complement strand
GTCCCCGCCCGCGCCCGCGCCGCCTCGATCGCCCGCCCGAGCGTCGAGCCGGCCTCGTCGATCAGCGTTCCATCGAGATAGACACGCATCCCCATTCCCTAGGAGTTCGGCTTTTCGGACCACCGACCTGAAGCCTTCGCCCGCCCGCACGCGGTTATTCCGAATCATCCGCCGCGGCCCGACCATCCCGCCTCTTCCGCTTGTAAATCAGCCGGATATTCCGACCGTAGATCACCAGACCGCTCGACTGCCCCAGCACACCCACCACGTCCTGCCGCCACACAAAATAAGCGAAAAGCATGACCCCGCCGATCAGGCTCAGCCACCAGAACGCCGCCGGCACCACGCTCCGCTTCTCCCGCTCGCTCACGAGCCACTGCAAAAGCATCCGACCGCTGAACGCGACCTGACCCCCAAGACCGATCGCCACCCACACCACCCCCGCCCACGACGTGATGTTGAACAAACGGAACGCCCAGTTCGTACGCGACTCGGTCACGCGACGGAACACCTCATCGCCCAGCACCCGCCGGCACTCCGCCTCGCCGAACGCCTCGCTCTTCGTCCCATCGCGATACAGCAGCCGCAGCGACCACTCCCCATCTTCCCGCACCGCCTCCAGCACGCCGCGCTCATCCGCGATCCGCACAGGCTCCGTCAGCGCACCCGCCCGCGTCTCCAGCGCACCCATCGTCCCCTGGCTGTAAACAAGCCAGAACCCCAGCGCCAGAACCCCCACCATCGCCGCCGCCGGTTCCCACTTCACGAACGCACCTCGACACTCTCCGTCGGCCGCCGACGATTCTTCATCCAACGCACCGCAAAGCAATCGATCAGCCCCGGCAGCGCCCGCGTCAGCACGCCCATCCCGTACTTCGTCTCACCCGCCACCCGCGGCCGGTGCGACACCGCCGTCTCCACCACCTTGAACCCCAGGTGCCGCGCCGTCAACGGGATGAACCGATGAATCCCCCGAAACTCCAGCGGCACCGCCAGCGCAATCTCCCGCCTCATCAAACGCAGCGAGCAACCCGTATCGCGGATCGTGTCACCGAGAATCCATCCGCGGAACCGCCGCCCAACGATCGAGCCGACGCGCCGCACAAAGTTGTCGCGCCGGTTCGCCGAGCGATCCCCCTGCACCATGTCCGCCCTCTCGCGCTGCATCAGTTCGATCATCGCCGGCAGATCGCCCGGATCATTCTGAAGGTCCGCATCCAGCACCGCGATCCACTCCCCGCGGCACGCCCGAAACCCCGCATGAAACGCCGCCGACTGACCCCCACCCTTCCCCGGCGGCGTCTTCGTCATCGCGACAATCCGCAACCAAGGACGCTCCCCCTGCATCGCCATCGCCCTCCCCCGCGTGCCATCCGTCGAACCGTCATCCACCAGCACAAACTCAAAGTCCCCCTCGCCTCCCCCCAGTTTCCGAGCAAGCACCGGCCCCACACGCCCCACCTCCTCCACCAGTCGAGAAACGTTCTCCTCCTCGTTGTGCGCGGGAGCAATCAGGCTGATCCGGGGCGGTGCCATGCGGGAGAATCAGGGTAACACGATGGCCCAGAACCCACGATCCGCATAGACTCGCCCACTTCCAGTTCCCGCTTTTCTATTGCCTAATGCCTAGTGCCCAGTGCCTCCCCCCACCCCATGCACCTCCGCCACTCCGATCACGAACACGGCCCCCCCATCGTCCCCGTCAAGTTCCTCCTCGAAGACCCCGAGGGACTCACCGGCAAGGACACCCCCGAACTCGAAATGAAAGGCGCCCAAGGCGAGCACCTTCTCGAACTTGCCATGGAGCACGGCATCAACATCGAGCACGCCTGCGGCGGAGTCTGCGCCTGCTCCACCTGCCACGTCTACATCGAGCAGGGCATGGAACACCTCACCGAGCCGAGCGAAGCCGAAGAAGACCGAGTCGAAGAAGCCCCCGGACTCCAACGCAACAGCCGCCTCAGTTGCCAATGCGAAATCAAAGGCCCCGGCCCCATCGTGGTCCGAGTCCCCGCCTGGAACCGCAACGCGGTGAAAGAAGTCCCGCACTGAATGCGGCCTTTGTCTTCAGCCTGCAAGGCTGGACGTTCGTAGCCGGGGGCAGAGCGACGCCTTGGGAGCGCCGCCCCCGGAACACAGCACCCAGAATCATCTTCGCCACTCTGCATGAATGCTGAATCGCTCCCGCTCGAATAATGTCCGCACGCATCGACCACCCGCGAGCGCTCATCTTGCGTACATGCCCGCCAACCCCCTTGACCCGCCCCAATCGCGCGTCAATCTTCACCCATGAGCCAAGCAACCACGCACATCCCGAACACCAAACCCACCACCGGAACCCAGCACCTCCGCATCACACCAACTCCCCCGTGCCACCGACCGCCGTCCGCTCCTTCGCATGCCGCCGGGCCCAAGCCGCAAGCCGATTCCCCCCTCGAACGCTTCCTCTCTCTTTACCTCGACGAGACCCTCACCCTCGCCGACATCGCCTTCACACTCGGCCTCTCCATCACCGAAACACTCGCACGCACCACCGAACCGGACTTCCTGAAACTCCTCGAGACGTACACCGCCGCACAAGACAAGCGCGCCGAAGTCCTCGCACGCGCCAATCGCGCCACCGCTGCACGAACCTTCTCGCGCCTCGCCGAAACCTGCGACAAGCCCGAGACCGCGCGCAAGGCCGCCGGCGAGATCATCCGAATGCAAGCAAAGTCTCAGCCCGACCGCGTCACCAATGAGCACCGCATCGCCGCCGCCTCCGTCTTCGCCAAACGACCAGTGCCCAGCGTCCGTGAACTCCTCACTCCCATCCTCGGCCCCGCAACTCCCAAGCCCTCCACCGCCTAGCCGTACCGCCCCCGCGCCGATTCCCATCACAACGTCATTCAGTGGCACGCTACGACAGCAGCGCCAGGGCCGCTGAACGGCTCTGGTCGCGGGCGATCAGGATCGTCCGCAGCGCCGCCTCCTGAAGAATCTGCGCCCGCACCAGCTCCGTCACCTCGCGCGCGTAGTCCGTGTCGCGGATGAGCGATTCCGTCTCCGAGAGCGCCCCGAGTTCGCGGTACAGCGAGTTGATCTCGCTGTCGTAGTAGTTCTTCTGGAGCGAGCCCAGCCCCGCGCGCGTCTCGCTGACATTCGACGCCGTCGCCTTCGTCAGTTCCTGCGCCGCGCTCAGATCGCCATCGACCAGATTCAGAGCGCCCCCCGACTTCAGATCGCCCAGATCAAAGACCTCGTTCAACGTCCCCGTGATCGAGCCGGCCGAGTCCACCGTCCGCCCATCGAAAAGGAGTTCGCCATTGAAGCGCGAGGTCGAAAGAATGTGACCGATCCCCTCGACGATCGCGTCCGCCTCGAGTTGGAGCGCCCCGCGCTCCTCCCGCGATGTCGCGCCGGTGTTCGCCGCCTGCACCACGAGCGCATCGAGTTCCACCAGCATGTCCGAGATGACGGAATAGCCACCCTCCGTCGCCGCGATCCGCTGCTGCCCGAACTCCAGCCCCTGGACCTGCTTGCGGATCGCCCCCGTCCGCGCCGCCATGTTGTCGGCCGCGATCAAACCCGATGGATCGTCCGCCGCACGGTTGATCCGCTTGCCCGTCGCCAGCCGCTGCATCGACTTGTTCACGGCGTCGGTCTGCTGCGCGTACATGCGCAGACCGACAAGCGCCGAGAGATTGGACGTAGCGGAAATCATGGGCCGTCGGTGGCTATCGAGCCGATCGGCACTGGATTACAGGTCCGGGGATGGTTCTTCGGACGCGCGCGCGTTATCCGACGTACCCTAGCCCACATTCGAGCGGATCAACTCCCACGCCGCCCGGACATGCCCCTCCTCCGTCCGCACCGCGCCGATCGCCATGCGGATGATGTACGTCGGTGTGCCTTCGGGTCCGAGCGGCACCGTCGTGGGAGTCAGAAAGATACGCCGCGTCGCGTTCAATCCTTCCACGAGTCGCCTGCTCGCATCGTCCGCCCCCTTCAACCGGAAACACACCAGCGACAGGCACCTCGGCGTCGGCATCTCGAACCGATCGTCCGCGCGGACGAGACTCTCGAAGAGTTCCGCCAGCCGGACGTGCCCCCGGATGTGCTCGCGCAGCCCCCCCAGCCCGTAATGCCGCATGACGAACCAGAGCTTGAGCGCGCGGAAGCGCCGCCCGAGCGGGATCTGCCAGTCGCGGTAGTCGATCGTCCTGCCCGCATCGGAAGCGGTGTTCCGCAGGTACTCGGGTGTGATGTTGAGAGCGTTGATGAGCGAGGCCCGGTCGCGCGTCCAGAACGCCGAGCAATCGAAGTTGGTCAGCAGCCACTTGTGCGGATTGAAACCGAACGAATCGGCCAGCTCGACGCCGTCGATCATCGCGCGATGCTCCGGGCAGATGCACGCCGCCCCCGCGTAGGCCGCGTCGATGTGACACCAGAGCCTCTCGCGCGCCGCGATCTCGCCGATCGCGCGAACGGGATCGATCGCCCCCGTCGCGGTGGTGCCCACC
>JAGVLZ010000220.1 GCA_020054055.1 Phycisphaerales bacterium | reverse complement strand
GCCGACGACGATGCCGTTATAGATGTCGGCCGCGAGCGAGGGGAGGCCGCCGCTGTTCCCCGCCGCGACGACGAAGGTGCGGTCGGAGCCGAAGGAGAGTTTGTCGAACATCTTGCTGGGATAGCCGCTGCCGTTCAGGTCGGCCTGCACGACGGCGCGGTTCGTCGCGGCGCCGGTGGGGATCAGGTTGTACTGGATGCTCGCGTTGATGACGTTGCTGGGGAAGTTGTTGAGGTAGTTCAGGCTCGCCTGCATCTGCGACCAGTCGGCGGGGATGGCGGGGTCCGGGTTCTGCTTCGTGCCGGCGTAGAAGAGTCGGCCGATGTCGTCGGAGAGGCCCATGACGCCGCGGGCGCGTGTGGCCATGCCGGTGTTGGTCCCATCGCGGCTGAGGATGATGCCCGCGACGCCGGTCGCGTGGCTTCCGCCCATCGCGGCGACGGCGTTGTCGCCCACGGCGTCGTTGATGCTTCCGGCGATATCGAATGCGCCCGCGAGCGCGGGGTGGGTGTTGTCGAAGCCGTTGGTGGCGATGCCGCTGGTGGTGGTTCTCCGGTCGTCGGAATCAACTTCGAGGATGCCGATCCACGCCTGCTTGGTGACGTCGATCGGGTTGCCGACCCCCGCGCCACGGAGGCCGACCTGGAAGTTGCCATTGACCAGGGTGTCCGAGGCCTGAAGGCCGTTAAGCGCACGCGGGACCGTGTTGACCACGGCGCGCGCCGAGAGCGACGACCCGGCGACCAGAGCGACACCGAGCCCGATGTGGATTGAACGATGCATTCGTGTCTCCTCCCAATCTCTTCTCGGAAAGCGGGCGGCCGCGATGGCCGCGCCCCAACCCTCCAAAGACTACAGCGACAGGAATCGAATGCAATCACGCGGATGTGAAAATCTCCGCATTTACTGCCGCTCCCCACCGAACAAAGTCTGTACCATTCCCGGCTGGTCCGCTAACGGAGGAGCGTACGAATGAACTGGTGGATCGCCGACTTGCTCCGAGACGACCCGGCGCTGCTGGTTTCCTGGGTGGTCTGGGTGATCGGGTCCATCGTGCTGCACGAACTCGCCCACGGCTGGGCGGCGATCTGGCAAGGCGACCACACGCCGCGCGAACTCGGCCACATGACGTGGAATCCGCTCGTCCACATGGGGGGCTGGAGCCTCGTCATGTTCGCCCTCGTCGGGATCGCGTGGGGGGCGATGCCGGTCAATCCCGCGCGGTTCCGGGGACGCTACGGCCCCGCACTGGTCGCCCTCGCCGGACCGGCGATGAACCTTGCTCTCGCCGCCGCCGCCATACTGCTCGGATCGCTCTGGAGCGGGTATGCCCAGGACGTTGCGAACCCGCTCTGGCGGAACTTCATGGTCTTCTTCATCGCGGGCGCGTTTCTGAACATCGCGCTCGCGATCTTCAATCTGCTCCCGTTTCCGCCGCTGGACGGCTCGCGGATCCTCGCTGATTTCATGCCGTCGTACCGGCGATTGATCGAGCAGCCGAACGTGGCGGCGATCGGGATCATTCTTCTGATCGTGGCGTTCAGCCGGGGCGGGAGTTTCGTCTTCGATGCAAGCCGCTCGGTTTCGTCGGCCGGCTTCGATGCCGCCACGAGCGTGCTGCCGGGTGCGAAGCCGTATCGTGGTCCCTTCAAGCACGACCAGCCTGACCTCCCACAGCCCTGAATTCGTGGCGGGTCCGACCCCTTGCGGATTCCGGCGAGTTGCCTATACTGGTCGGTTCCCGTTCGCCGGTGGGTTTCGGCGATCAGGACCCCGTTCCGAGTCCCCCTCAGTGTGCCCCCGGCCGACCCGGAGGCCTTGGAGCAAGTATCGAATGCTTCGGATCCGAATGAACCGCATGGGCCGCACGCATCGCCCCTTCTTCCGCATCAACGCGGTCGACCAACGCTCGCCCCGCGACGGCAGCGTCGTGGAGCAACTCGGCTGGCTCGACCCCCGCGCGAAGGATGCGTCGAAGCAGATCCAACTCAACGATGAGCGCGTGAAGTACTGGCTCAGCGTCGGCGCGCAGCCGAGCGACACGATGAACGACATCCTCGCCAAGCGCGGGCTGATCGATGCCGACAAGTGGAAGGCCGTCCGAGCCTCGCGCGTCAAGCGCAAGTTGCAGATGCTCGAGAAGGCCAAGGCCGCCGCGCCGGCCGGGGCGGCCCCGAAGGCCGAGGAGAAGAAGGAGGGCTGATCGCCCCCTTCTTGATGCCCGATGCCAACCCCGTTGCGCATCGACATTCTCTCGCTCTTTCCCGAGGTCTTCGATCCCGTCCTTTCATCGAGCATCACGGGCCGCGCTCGCAAGGCGGGGCTGGTCGAGTGGTTCGCCACCGACATCCGCGACTTCGCGGACAACAAGCACAGCAAGGCCGACGACCGCCCCTTCGGCGGCGGCCCCGGAATGGTCATGTTGTGCCAGCCCCTCTGGGACTGCACCGCCGCTGTCGAAGCGCTCGACGCGCGCCCCGCCACGCGCATCCTGCTCACGCCGCAGGGCGAACCACTCACGCAGCGCCTCGTCGAAGAACTCGCGACGCTCCCCCGGCTCCTCCTCATCGCGGGCCACTACGAGGGGATCGACGAGCGCGTCATCACGAAACTCGCGCCACGCGAAATCAGCGTCGGGGACTACGTCCTCTCCGGCGGCGAGATCCCCGCGATGCTGCTGGTCGATGCGGTGGTGCGACTGCTCCCCGGCGTCCTCGGCCACGAGGATTCGGCCGTGGAAGACTCCTTCGCCCCCCGCGGTCCCGGCGGCAAGCCCCTCCTCGACTGCCCGCACTACACACGCCCGAGGGTCTGGGAGGGAATGGAAGTCCCCGAGGTGCTCATCGGCGGCGATCACGAACGGGTGGCCCGCTGGAGACTCGAACAGATGCTGGCACGAACCACCCAGCGCCGCCCGGACCTCCTCGCCTGACCCTGCTTCCCGGCCCCTGCTATACTCTCCGCCCCCCTCGGGTCGCCCCGCCCCCGGAAAGGGCTAGAACCGGAACCAAGCCATGGACCAGCAAAGACTCCTCGAAAGCGTCACCACGGCGCAACTCAAGACCGACCTGCCCCAGTTGTCGATCGGCGACACGATCATCGTGCATACGCGCATCGTCGAGGGGGACAAGGAACGCATCCAGCAGTTCCAGGGCGTCCTGATCGCCCGCGACGGGCGCGGCATCAACTCGATGATCACCGTCCGAAAGATCGTGGACAACGAGGGCGTCGAGCGCGTCTTCCCGCTGCATTCTCCCCGCATCGCGAAGTATGAGGTGGTCCGCCGCAGCGACGCCCGCCGCTCGAAGTTGTACTTCCTCCGCGAACGCTCGGGCAAGTCGCGCCGCCTCCGCGATCGCCGCCGCGGCCTCGCGCAGTTCG
>JAGVLZ010000007.1 GCA_020054055.1 Phycisphaerales bacterium | reverse complement strand
GGCGCCACCATCGAGTTCGGCTACCTCCTCGCCATCGACGACACGCAGCCCGGCGTCCTCAAGATCCTCGACAAGCACCGTACCATCGAAGCCGTCCGCGCCGCCGTCGCCGCCTCGCGCGCCATGTGGGACGACCTGCTCTCTCAAACGACCATCGACTCCGGCGCCGCCGACTTCGACGCCCTCAACAACACCTGGCTCCCCTATCAGGCCATCAGCGCACGCATCTGGGGACGCACCGGCTACTACCAGCAGTCCGGCGCCTACGGCTTCCGCGACCAACTCCAGGACTCACAGGTCTGGCTCCCCCTCGACCCGTCGCAAACCCGCGCCCAAATCAACCTCCACGCCGCCCATCAGTTCGCCGACGGCAGCGTCTACCACTGGTGGCACCCCGTCGCCGAGTTCGGCCCGCGCACCGCGTGCAGCGACGATTACCTCTGGCTCCCCTTCCTCGTCGCTTCCTACATCCGCGAGACCGGCGACGCATCGATCCTGAACGACCGCGCAATCTTCGTCGACGAGCGAACCGAATCAACCATCCTCGACCACTGCCTCCGCTCCTTCCGCCGTTCCTTCAAGCGCACCAGCCCGCGGGGTCTGCCCCTCATCGGCTCCTGCGATTGGAACGACGGCCTCTCCGCGATGGGCGTCGATGAAAAGGGCGAGTCCACCTGGCTCGCCTTCTTCCTCATCATCCTGCTCGCCGATTTCGCCCGCGTCCTGCGCCTCGCGGGCGACGACAAGCAGGCCACCGAGTTCGAGCTCCGCCGCGAAGCCCTCATCAAAGCCGCGAACGACCTCGCGTGGGACGGCCAGTGGTTCCGACGCGCAACCAAGGACAACGGCGAGTGGATCGGCACGAAGTCGAACTCCAGCGGCCGCATCTATCTGAACGCGCAGACCTGGCCCATCCTCGCCGACGCCACCGACCCGGCACGAGCCGCCGCCGCGTGGCAAACCGTCAAAGAAAATCTCCTCGGTGAAATGGGCCCGCTCCTCCTCGCCCCCGCCTACACCGAGCCCGACGGCGAGATCGGGTACATCACCCGCTACTGCCCCGGCTCGCGCGAGAATGGCGGCGTCTACATGCACGCCGCCACCTGGGCCCTCATGGCCGCCTGCAAAATAAAAGATTCCGCGAGCGTCGCCCGCATCTGGAAATCGCTCTCACCCCCGCTCCGCGCGCAGGACGCGGAGCGCTACCGCGCCGAGCCCTATGTCACCCCCGGCAACGTCGATGGCCCCCTCTCGGATACACCCGGAAAAGCAGGCTGGACGTGGTACACCGGCTCCGCCGCGTGGCTCAACCGCGTCAGCCTCGAATGGGTCCTCGGCATCCGCCCCACATGGGAAGGCCTGCTCATCGATCCGTGCCCGTTCCCGGAACTCGGCCGCGTCGAAGCCACCCGAACCTGGCGGGGCCGACGCATCCGACTCCGCTTCGACGCCGTAGAGTATGCAAGGGCCGGCGGCGCACACCCGCGGCTCATCGTCAACGATGCGCCCCGCGAGAACAGACTCGTCACGCCCGACGATGCGCCGACGGGCGGCACCGTCGAAATCGAAATGCGCTGGGGAGCCGCGAACGGGACGACCCCCGTCGTCCAAGAGGCCGCACAGGAGATCACCCGATGAAACACTCCCATCGTCCGCACGCCTTCACCCTCATCGAGCTCCTCGTTGTCGTCGCCATCATCGCCATCCTCATCGGCATCCTGCTCCCCGCGCTGGGCAAGGCGCGGGAGACGTCGTACGACGTCAAGTGTAAGAGCAACCTTCGCCAGATCGGCATCGCAATTCAGTCCTACTGGAACGACCAGAAAGACCCGACGTTTTTGCCGATCCACACATATCCGCCCAGCGGTGTCCCATACTCCGAGCGCTGGCGGGCTGTTCAGCTTCTCGAAGACGCGATGGATGGCGCCAAAGAAGTCTTTCTTTGTCCCGCGGCACGGGGTGCAACGAGCGTTCTGGAGAACGTCAACGAATACGGGCAACTTCTGGATAATGGCCTGCCAACCCAGATCTATCCTGTCAAAGACTTGAGCAACCCCCCGGACGGGATCTTCGACCCCAGCAAGGACTATGTGAACGAATACTGGTTCCACGACGAGCCGGAACCGCGAGTCCCCCAACCGAACTCGACAGTCCTGAACACCGTCGGCGTCTCGGGCCGACTCGTCCGTCGGGTGCTGAAGCCCGGCGAAGTGGTGATGGCGCTCGATGCCATTGACTGGATTCCCCGGCACAGCGGCGGCAATCGAAACACCGAGTTCCTCAACGATGTGTGGCAGCGCGCCGGCAAGTGCAACGCAGTCATGGGCGACCTCCGCGTCGAAGATTACACCTCCGTCGAACTTGCAGGTCGCGATCGCTTTCTTTCCGAGCCTGGGTTCCGCAACTGGGGCAACGACTACGGCAACCGTCGCCCGGGCGAAGAGCCCTGATCGCGGGTAACGTCGCATCATCATGGATCGCAAACGGATCATGTGGATCGTATTCGGCGTGCTCACTGTCATCGCGCTCGGGCTGATGCTTCGCGCTTTCACGAGCGGGTCTGACATCGAGGAACTCACCTCCGACGTTGTCATCCGCTACGAAGATACGGGCGACGAGGTCAAAATGAACCGGGGCCAGTTCGAGCGCGCCCTGCTCGCCCGTTTGCACCAGAAGGAGCTGATCGACGCGGCGGTCGGGCTGGAGAATCCGAAGACAGGCAAGGCGACGGGGTTCCCTGTGGATCGCGCCTTCTGGAACAAGATGATCGAGGATGTGAAGACGATGAAGGCGCAGAAGTAGTGGTATCGGTCTTTGATGCCGGAGGCATCGGCGGGGGTAGCCGCGGACTGTCGCCGTTTCGGAGGAGCCCGTGGGAGTAGATCGCAAGACAACTTCTCTGTTCCGTTGGCCCGCTCGCCCTCTCGGAGCGAACGGAATCATGTTTCCATCTTGATCCAAGGGCATCTCGCGGACTCGACCGCACATGGCTGCCGACGCGGACCGCGTTGCGGCGAAATAGCGAGGTTCACTTTCACACCGCGCGGCGCTTCGGATACGGTGTCACCGTGATCCTCACCCCCGCCATCACGCGCCGGGCCGCACTCACCGCGCTCAGCGCCTCCGCCGTCGGCTACGCACTCCTCGGCCCGCGCCCCGAGCGCAACCGCTCCGACGGCCGAACCGTCCTCGACTACTGGGAAAAATGGACCGGACACGAGGGCGAGGCCATGCTCCGCGTCGTCAACGACTTCAACAACTCACAGAATCGAATCTGGGTCCGCTACTTCTCGATGGGGGGCATCGACCAGAAAGCCATGATCGCCATCGCCGGCGGCAACCCGCCGGACATCATCGGCATGGGCAACTTCAGCATCCCCGCCTACGCCGAGTGCAACGCCCTCGAACCCCTCGACGAACTCGCGAGCGACGCGGGCATCAAACGCGAAAACTACGCCAGCGCGGTCTGGCCCATGCTCACCCATCGCGGCCGACTCTGGGGCATCGTCAACACCAGCGGCTCGCTGGCACTCTTCTACAACAAGACACTCTTCAAGCAGGCGGGCCTCGACCCGGAGCGACCGCCGCGCACCATCGACGAACTCGACGAATACTCAGAGCGCCTCATCAAGGAAGATGCGCCGGACCTCAAACAGGTCGGCTTCCTCCACATGGAGCCCGACTGGTGGACCTGGCACTGGGGCTACTACTTCGGCGGTTCCCTCTACGACGAAGCATCCAACCGCGCCCTCGCCGACTCCGACGCCACCATCCGCGCCTACCGCTGGGTCCAGACCTACCCCGAGCGCCTCGGCGTCGACCGCGTGCTCCGCTTCCAGTCCGGCTTCGGCTACTACGGCACTCCCGAAAATCCTTTCCTCGCCGGCAAGGTCGCCATGACCAACCAAGGGCCGTGGCTCGCCAACATGATCAAGCAGTACCGCCCCGACATGGACTACGGCGTAGCCCCCTTCCCCGTCGAAGCATCCATCTACGATCCGAGCGCCCCCGTCGGACTGCTCGACAGCGATGTCCTCGTCATCCCCCGCGGCGCGAAACATCCCCGCGAGTCGATGGAGTTCATCGCCTATACCCAGCGCCCCGAAGTCGTCGAATACCTCAGCGCCGTCCACTGCAAGAACTCGCCCCTCGCGCGCACTTCCGGGGGGTTCATCAGAGACCACCCCAACCGCTACGTCTCCGTCCACGCCGCGATCGCGGACAGCCCGCGCGCCTTCGTCTTCCCGCGCACACGCACCTGGGAGCAGTACGTCGCGGAGTTCAACGCCGCGATGGCCCGCATGTGGACGCTCCGCGAGCCGGCGGACAACGC
>JAGVLZ010000216.1 GCA_020054055.1 Phycisphaerales bacterium | reverse complement strand
TCGTCGTCCGCACCGCCTACCCCACCCGCCGTCCCGACGGCTCGTACGTCCGCTTCGATGAGAACGCGGTGGTGCTCCTCAACGCCGACGGCAGCCCGCGCGGCACGCGCATCTTCGGCGCCGTCGCCCGCGAACTCCGCGACCGCGGCCACATGAAGATTGTTTCGCTCGCGACGGAGGTGATCTGACCATGCCGACTCACATCAGAAAAGGCGATGAGGTGATGATCCGCTCGGGCGACTACAAGGGCGCCACCGGCACAGTCGTCCGCATGCTGAACAAGGAAAACCGGGTGGTCGTCAAGGGGCCGCGCATCAAGGGGATGACCAAGACCCTCAAGCCCACTCGGATCAACCCGCAGGGCGGGCAGGTCTCCCTCGACCGCACCTTCCACATGTCGGTCGTCAGCCCGGTGGTGGACGGCAAGGCGGCCCGCGTCCGCTTCGAGACCAAAAAGGACGGCTCGAAGGTGCGCATGGCCGTCGCGGGCGGCAAGGTGCTGAAGGAACTGGGCGTCGTTCGCTCGGCGAACGCGAAGAAGAAAACCTCGAAGAAAACCGCCGCGAAGGCGTAACACGAATAGACTCGGAGCAGGCAAATGGCAAAGAGCAAAGGCAGAAAAGGCGACGACCAAGGCGGACCGGTTGACACCAGTCCCCCGGCCCCGCCGCGCCTCCGCAACAAGTACAAGAGCGAAGTGGCGGCCGCGTTCGCATCGAAGTTCGGCGACAAGAACCCGATGGCCCACCCGCGCCTCGAAAAGATCGTCGTGAACGTGAACCTCGGGCGCTACCTCGAAGGCAACAAACTCCCCGCGGTCAAGAAGGACACGACGGTCGAGACGCTGCGCAAGATCACGGGCCAGAAGCCGGTGATCTCCTACGCGAAGAAGAGCGTGTCGAACTTCAAGGTGCGCGAGGGCGCCGAGACCGCCTACATGGTCACGATGCGTCGCGACCGGATGTGGCAGTTCCTCGACCGCCTCATCAACCTCGCGATCCCCCGCATCAAGGACTTCCGCGGCCTGTCGGCCGGCGCGTTCGACAAGAGCGGGAACTACTCGATGGGCCTCTCCGAGCAGGGGGTGTTCCCCGAGATCAACATGGCCGAGGTGGATTTCACCCACGGCATGAACATCAACATGGTGTTCAAGAACTCGACCCCCGACAAGAGCCGCTTCGTTCTCGAGCAGATGGGTTTCCCCTTCCGCAAGGAAGTGTCGAAGGAGAAGAAATAATGGCCACCAAAGCACAAACCGCCAAGAGCAAGAGAACGCCGAAGTTCAGCACCCGCATCGTTCGCCGGTGCGAGTTGACGGGGCGCGCCCGCGGCGTGTACCGCAAGTTCCGCATCAGCCGCATCATGCTGCGCAAGTTGGCGCTCGAGGGGAAGATCCCCGGCATGCGCAAGGCGTCCTGGTAATCCGCGACCGAGCATCCACGAGCAATCAAGACCGAGGCATCAACGTATGACGACCAACGATCCAATCGCCGACATGCTGACGCGGATCCGCAACGCCGTGAGCAACAAGGCGAAGACGGTGAACGTGCAGCAGAGCAAGGTGTGCAAGGGCATCGCCGCCATCCTGAAGGAGGAGGGGTACATCGACTCCTTCGAGACCATCGAGGACGGCCGGCAGGGGCAGATCCGCATCCGCCTCAAGTACGGCCCGCGCGGCGAGATGCTCATCCACCAGGTGAAGCGCGAGTCCAAGCCCGGCTGCCGCCTGTACCGGGGCGTCGACGACCTCGGCCGCCCGCTCCAGGGCATGGGCATCTCGATCCTCTCGACTCCGAAGGGTGTGCTCTCGGACCGCCGCTGCCGCGAAGAGCGCGTCGGCGGCGAACTGCTCGCCACCGTGTATTGAACCTGTCTTGTCTTTCCTGTTCCCTTTCTCCTGTTCCCTGTCCCCCAAGGATCCGACCATGTCTCGACTCGGAAAAAAGCCGGTGCCCGTCCCGGGCAACGTGAAGATCGAAGTCGCCCCCGGGAAAGTGACGGTCTCTTCGGGCTCCAAGAGCCTGACGCTGCCCGTGCGCCCCGAGGTGAAGGTCGCGTTCGACGCGACGGCCAAGGCCGTCAGCGTGACCATCGACCCGAAGAAGGCCGACGATGCGCAGACCAAGGCGCTCTGGGGCACGACGCGGGCGCACATTTCCAACATGATCAAGGGGGTCACGGAAGGGTTCCAGCGCAGCCTCGAAGTGGTCGGGGTGGGCTTCACCGCGGTGGTCGCGGGCAAGTCGCTCGACCTCAAGGTGGGCTACGCGAACATGATCAAAGTTCCGATCCCGATGGGGGTCGAGGTCTCGGTGGATAAGCAGATCATCACGGTCAAGGGCGCCGACCGCCAGGCGGTGGGGCAGTTCGCCTCCGTCGTCCGCTCGAAGCGCAAGCCCGAGCCCTACAACGGCAAGGGGATCAAGTACACGGACGAAGTCATCAAGAAGAAGCAGGGCAAGGCGTTCGGCGCGTAATCAGTCGCCCGCAGGGGCTTGCAGAGGTGGATTGTCATGGACAAACAAAGAGGCAAAGTCGTGCGTCGGGATCGTCGGCGCGTCGGGATCCGCAAGCGGACGGGGGGCACCCCGTCGCGGCCGCGACTGGCGGTCTTCAAGTCGCTCAAGCACATCTACGCGCAGATCATCGACGATCTGGCGGGCAAGACGCTGTGCTCGGCCTCCAGCCGCGAAGGCGCCGAGGGGATCGACAAGACCGGCAACAAGGGTGCCGCGGCCGCTGTTGGCAAGACGCTCGCCAAGAAAGCGGTCGCCGCCGGCATCAAGGAAGTCGCGTTCGATCGCGGCGGGTTCAAGTACCACGGCCGGGTGAAGGCGCTCGCCGATGCGGCGCGCGAGGGCGGACTCAAGTTCTGAAGAGTTGGTTCCAGTTTTTGGAAGGTCTGACACATGTCTGAGATGCTTGAAGGTTCAGGTTCGCTCGAGAGCACGACGATCGGCGTGTTCCGCAGCGCGGCGACGGTGAAGGGCGGCAAGCGCTTCTCGTTCGGCGCGCTCGTGGCCGTCGGTGACCGCAACGGCCGCATCGCCCTCGGCTACGCCAAGGCGAACAGATCGGAAGAGCGT
>JAGVLZ010000283.1 GCA_020054055.1 Phycisphaerales bacterium | reverse complement strand
TGGCCCGCGTCTCGATGCCGGGCGGCTGCTCGATCGGCGACCGGCCGGTGGACCTGCACTTGAAGGGGCTGGCCGCGCTGGGCGCGGAAATCTCCCTGGAGTCGGGAGACATCGTCGCCAAGGCCCCGCGCGGCGGGCGGCTGAAGGGAGCGCGAATATTTCTGGGGGGCGCCTTCGGCCCGACGGTCCTCGGAACCGCGAACGTGATGTCGGCCGCCGCACTTGCTGAGGGGATCACCGTCATCGAGTCCGCGGCGTGCGAGCCGGAGGTCGAAGACCTCGCCGTCATGCTGAACTCGATGGGGGCGCACATCAAGGGGGCCGGGACACCTCGCATCATCATCGAGGGGGTCAAGGAACTCCACGGCACGACGCACCCCGTGATCCCCGACCGCATCGAGGCGGGGACCTACATCATGGCGGCTGCGGCGACGAACGGGCAGGTGACGATCGAGAACTGCCCGATCGACGACTTGCTGGCGGCGTGCGAGCGGCTCGAATCGGCGGGGGTGCATGTGCGCTGCCGTGATGCAGGATTGCAACGCCGCACGCACGCGACCGTGGAGGTTTCGTCGGATCGTCGGCTTCGTTCGACGCAGATCTCCACGCAGCCGCACCCGGGGTTCCCGACGGACCTCCAGGCCCAGTTCATGGCGCTCCTCACGCTCGCCGACGGCAACAGCATCATCACCGAGCGCATCTATCCCCAGCGGTTCCTGCACGCCGCGGAACTGACGCGCATGGGCGCCCAGATCCACCACCAGTCGGGCACGGCCGTGGTCAGCGGCGTAAAGGAGTTGATCGGCGCGCCGGTGATGGCGAGCGACCTCCGCGCCTCGGCGTCGCTGATCCTTGCGGGGCTCGCGGCCCGTGGGCGGACGACGGTCTTGCGCGTCTATCACCTCGACCGCGGGTACGAGCGGATGGAAGAGCGGTTGAAGGCGGTCGGCGCGGATATTGAGCGCGTGGACGACAAGGACCTGCCGCAGAATGGCAGCGGCGGGGATTGATTGGGTGATGGAGTGATGGAACTGAGGCCCCGAAGTGGCCAAGGGCTGTAGCCACGGGTGGAGCGAGTCTTCGAGCGGAACCCGTGGAACCGAGCCTCCCCTGAGGCTCTGTCTCGCTCCGCAAGGTGCGAAGGGAGCGACGCCCTCCATGACGCATCAATCGAACACATAGCGCTCGTCAAACTCAACCTCATGCGCCCGCAGCAGCCGGAGCAGTTCGGACTTGAAGTCCTCTTTCTTGTGATGCTCCGCCTGCCCCGCGATGTAGCGCCGCACGGATTCCTCCTGCGATCGGCTCACCTTGAACAGGCTGTAGCCCTCTTGCCACGCGAACGCCGAAAGGTCGGCGAAGTGCTGATGAACCCAGAGAGACGAACGAGCCTTGACGGTGCGCATCAGGTCGGACACCGCTCCGTCCGGCCGCCAGCGGAGGTAAAGGTGAACGTGGTCCTCGACGCCGCCGATAGCGAGCAGCACCCCCTTCTCCGCGCGAACGATCCCTCCCAAGTATGGATAAAGCCGCTCCGCGCGGGTGCGATCCTCGGCTCGCGGCGCTTCGTCGAGAAAACGATGTGCAGGAGAATCTGCGAGTAGGTGCCCGGCATGATGCGCCTCCCTTCGCTCCTCACGGAGCGAGACAGAGGTTAGGGAGTGCATCTTTGCACGGGTTTCGCTCGAAGACTCGCTCCACCCGTGGCTACCACCCGTGGCCCCTTCGGGGCCTCCAATCAATCGCGCCATTACACTCATCCCATGCCCCCCCCGCCCCCGGAATCCGCCCGCGACATCCCTCCGCACCGCTACAGCGCCGCGCTGGCGAGCGAGATTGAATCGCGCTGGCAGGAGCGCTGGCAGCGTGAAGACATCTACCGCGCGCCCAACCCCGGCGAGCCGGGCTTTGATCCCGCGCAGCCCAAACTCTTCGTTCTTGACATGTTCCCCTACCCCTCGGGCGCCGGGCTGCACGTCGGGCATCCTCTTGGCTACATCGCCACCGATATCTACGCGCGCTACAAGCGCATGAGCGGCTTCAATGTCCTGCACGCGATGGGGTTCGACGCCTTCGGCCTCCCCGCCGAGCAGTACGCCATCGACACCGGCACCCACCCGCGCACGACAACCGAAAAGAACATCCAGACCTTCAAGAAGCAACTGCGTCGCCTCGGCCTTGGGCACGAAGAGCGCCGCGGCGTCGCGACCACCGACGTCGCCTTCTACAAGTGGACGCAGTGGATCTTCCTCCAGGTCTACAACTCGTGGTACGACGCAGCGCTGAACAAAGCGCGGCCGATCTCTGAACTGGTCGCCGAACTCGAGAGCGGCAAGCGCACGACGGGGCCGCAGAGCAAGCCTTGGGCGAAGATGGACGCGAACGAGCGTGCCGCGTTCATCGGATCGAACCGCCTTGCGTACCTCGCGGATGTGGACGTCAACTGGTGCCCGGCCCTCGGCACCGTCCTCGCCAATGAAGAGGTGACTACCGACGGGCGCTCCGAGCGCGGCAACCACCCCGTTCTTAAGCGGCCGCTGCGCCAGTGGATGATGCGCATCACCGCGTACACCGACCGCCTGCTCGGCGATCTGGAATCGGTGGACTGGCCCGAGCCGATCAAGATCATGCAGCGCAACTGGATCGGGCGCAGCGAGGGTGCGTTCGTCGATTTCGCGTCGGGGACGCGGAAGGCCCGCGTCTTCACCACGCGCGCCGACACGCTCTACGGCGCGACGTACATGGTGCTGTCGCCCGAGCACGCGCTGGTCGATGCCCTCGCGCTGGACAAGTGGGGGCCGACGGTTCCCGACGCGTGGAAGGGGCGCTTCCCCGGTGCCGAGGAACTCATCGCGAAGGGGGCGACGCCCAAGGAGATGATCGCGGCCTACCGCGCCTTCGCCTCGAAGAAAACCGACGAGGAGCGTCAGGCCGACGCGAAGGAGAAGACCGGCGTCTTCATCGGCGCGTACGCGGTCAACCCGGCGAACGACGAGCGCATTCCGATCTTCATCGCGGACTATGTGCTCATGGGCTACGGCAGCGGCGCGATGATGGCGGTGCCGGCGCACGATGCGCGCGACTTCGAGTTTGCGAAGCAGTTCGGGCTGCCGATCCGCGATGTGTACTACTCCAAGACGATCCTCGCGATGTCCTACTTCTGCAAGAGCGCGACGGAGCGCGAGCGCAAGGGTGAGGGGTGGTTCCCGTTGCTCGCCGACTTCATGGGCGTCGTCACAACGTGCGACCTCAAGCCGAGCGACTACGCGGCGGCGCTGAAGGATGTCCGCGAGAAACCCCGCAACCCCGAGGACGACCTGAAGGCCAAACGCGCGGAAAAGCGTCAGGCACACGAAGATGTTCCCGGCGCGCTCGGCCGGCGCCGCGGCACCATCCGCGTCACCTGGCAGGAAACCCTCGAGAACATGGGGTTCGATTCCTTCGGCGAACTCTGCGACTGGTTCTCTACCGCGACCTTCCACGCCCACGCGGGCGAGGCATTCAGCGGCGATGGGATCGCGGTGAACTCAGGACCGCTCGACGGGCTGACCACCGAAGACGCGAAGACGCGCATCGTCGAGATCATCGAATCAAAGGGATTCGGCAGGCGCGCCCTCCAGCACAAACTCCGCGACTGGCTCTTCTCGCGCCAGCGCTACTGGGGCGAGCCCTTCCCGATCGTGTACGAAGAAGGCGATGCGCACCACGAGCGGCCGATCGCGCTGCCGGAGAAGTTCCTGCCCGTCACGCTCCCCGAGATCGACGAGTACAAGCCCGTCGCCGGAGACGATCCGACCGCCCCGCCGCAGCCGCCGTTGGGGCGCGCGAAGGAATGGGGGGCGGTCGAACTCGACCTCGGCGATGGCCCGAAGCGCTACCGGCGCGAGTTGAACACCATGCCGCAGTGGGCGGGGTCGTGCTGGTACTACCTGCGCTACCTCGACCCGGAGAATCCGAACGCCTTCGTTTCGCCCGAGTCGGAGCGGTACTGGATGCTGTCGGGGAAGGGACGGAGCGACGAAGCGACGGAGGGAAAAGGGGGGAAGGCGAAGTTCGATGGTGCGCGGCACCACTCCGGCGGCGTCGACCTCTATGTCGGCGGCGCGGAGCACGCGGTGCTGCACCTGCTCTACGCGCGCTTCTGGCACAAGGTCCTCTTCGACCTCGGCCACGTCAGCACCCCCGAGCCCTTCGGGCGCCTGTTTAATCAGGGGTACATCCAGGCCCCCGCGTACATCGACGAGCGCGGCGTGTACGTCGATGCGTCGGCCGTCGTCGAGAACCCGCCTGGCGCTTTCACCTTCGAGGGTGGCGCCGTCAAGCGAGAGTTCGGGAAGATGGGCAAAAGCCTGAAGAACGTCATCACGCCGGATGATGTGTGCGATGAGTACGGCGCGGACACGATGCGTCTGTACGAGATGTACATGGGGCCGCTGGAGCAGTCGAAGCCCTGGAACCCGCGCGACATCGTGGGGGTTCACCGCTTCCTCCAGCGCGTGTGGCGGACGATGATCGACGAGGAGACGGGCGTGCTGAGCGTGAGCGACGAGGCGCCCGACGCCGAGACCCGCCGCCTGCTGCACAAGACGATCGAGAGCGTGCGGAGCGACTTCGAGAGCCTGTCCTTCAACACCTCCATCGCCAAACTGATCGAACTGAACAACCACGTCGGGAAGGCATACTCGGGAGGGCCCACGCCGCGCGAGGTGGCGCGGACCATGGCGCTCCTGCTCGCGCCGATCGCGCCGCACTTCGCGGAGGAACTCTGGTCGCGGCTGCACGCCGGGAACACGGGCAGCATCGTGCGCGAGGCGTTCCCGGTCGCCGATGCGTCCTTGCTCATCGAATCGAGCATCGAACTGCCGGTGCAGGTGCAGGGGAAGGTGCGGGGTCGCATCGTGGTCTCCGCGCAGGCGGACGAAGCGACGATCCGCGCCGCGGCCCTCGAAGAGGAGAAGGTCAAGGCCTTCCTCGAGGGCAAGACGGTTCAGAAGGTGATCGTGGTGCCGGGGCGGATGGTGAACATCGTCGCGGCGTAGGGACGCGGGGCCCTACTTCTCTTTCGCTTCCTGCGCTTTCACATTTTCTGCGATCTTGCGCTTGAGCGCCGTTTCCATCTCTTTGATGATCCCCTGAATTCTCGCGGCCTCTTCCGCCGCGAGGCGGCGCTGCTTGTCCCCCATCGTGAGATCGGCGGCGCGTTGGAGCAGCCGCTCCTTCTGCGAGGTCAGGCTCCCGATGTTCTGGAGGAGCATCATGATGTCCTCGAACCCGGGTCCCTGCGCGGCGACCGCGGGGACCTGCGGCTCGCGCCACGCGGGCTTGACCTGCCCGATGTCGTTCACCCTCGCCGGATTGGGCTTCACGCCTCGGACGATGCGCTGTCCGACCGGCGGCGGCACCTGCTGAATCTGGACCTCGCCCGCCGGGAACGTCGCGCCGGCGAAGGTGTTGTCGGCGAACTCGGCCGCCCCGGCCTGACCCGCGAAAGCGAGCAGCATCGGAGAGCCCTCCTTTTTCGGCGCGCGGCGGTGCTTCATCCAGTCGGCGTGCGTCAGCGGCGTGCCGAGCGAACGAGACGCGACCGCAGGGATCCCGAGCCGAACCGCGCGCTGCTTCCATGCACCTTCGAGCGTGTCGGGGTCGAGCCGGCCGTTCGGCCCGAGGAGTTCGAACGAGGCGAGGGGCACCTGCACCGTGAGGACTTCCGCGTTTTTGCCGGGCCCTTCGGTGATCAGGTCGCCGCCCCCCGGAACGCGGACCACGTTCGGCCCGACCTGCTCGGGCACGGCGGCGGGAGCGAGTGGACGGACGAGCGTCATCTCGACCGTCTGCCCCGGATCGTGCGAGATCACGATGTGCCGCAACCGCTCCGACGCCCCGGTAAAACCGTTCGCGCGCAGATTGGCGAACTCCGGCCCGAGGAGCGACACGCCACAGACCGACGTGATGACATCGCCCTTCTTCAGCGCGCCGGACTCCGCCGCGGGAAAGTTCGGCATGACCATCTGGAGTTCGACGCCGATCTGCCTGTTCTGCTGCCCGAAACTGACCCCCATCGCCCCGCGGGGCGAGCGCACGAAACGCTCGCGGAGCGCATCGATCAGCCGGATGCGCTGCTCGAGCGAGAGTTCGCGCGTGCGGAGCGCCTCGGCCGCCTCCATCTCCAACGCACGCG
>JAGVLZ010000308.1 GCA_020054055.1 Phycisphaerales bacterium | reverse complement strand
TCCGATCTCGTGCCGGTGCATTACCCGTTGCTCGCGGCGGCGGGGTACATGGGGATGCTCGTGTGGCACGGCGGGCTCTCGGGCACCGCGCCGCTGAAGGTGACGACGGAGGCGGGGTTGAAGGAGACGCTCGGGGCCGCGGCGGCGGGGATGAAAGTGATCCCGCTGACGGAGACGATCTTCTCGCCGTTGAATCTGGTGGTGACG
Organism: Phycisphaerales bacterium; assembly: GCA_020054055.1. GTDB lineage: Bacteria > Planctomycetota > Phycisphaerae > Phycisphaerales > UBA1924 > JAEUIV01. Next base: position 2,749 of record JAGVLZ010000308.1, on the reverse strand, counting down.
GGCGGGCTGCTCTTCATCGTGCCGGTGGTGATGGCGATGATGCATCCGCACGGTGGGGCGGAGGTTGTGGACAGGTTCGTAGAGGGAGTAGACACGGGTTGCAAACCCATGCCACTAGAAGAGGGGGAGAAGGCAGGAGCGAAGACGCCGCTGATTCCGCGGTTGCTCGACGAGACCCCGATTGTCACGGCCATTCTTGTGGCGTTCATTGGGTGGTGGGCGTGGCGATACTACCTGCCGAGCGGCGTGATGAGCGATTGGTCGATTTCGGGGATCACTCGCCTGACGCCTGACAGCGTGAATCTCACGATGCTGCTCGTCGGACTGGTGCTGCACGGCACGCCGCGGCGGTACCTGGCGGCGGTGGATGAAGCGGTGAAGGGCTGCGGCGGGATCATCATCCAGTTCCCGCTGTACGCCGGGATCATGTCGATGATGGACGCGAGCGGGCTGACGGGGGTGCTTGCGGGGGCGATCAGCGGGAATGCGAGCGCCGAGACGCTGCCGCTGCTGACACTGCTTGCGGCCACGGTCGTAGGTCTTTTCATCCCCAGCGGCGGAGCGCAGTGGGCGGTGCAGGGGCCGGTGGCGATGCAATCGGGGGCCGCGCTCGGCGTCGAGCCCGGGACGCTGGTGATGGCGGTGGCCTATGGGGATCAACTGGCGAACATGCCGCAGCCATTTTGGGCACTGCCGCTGCTGGCGATCACGGGGGTGAGAGCGCGGGACATCATCGGGTACACGGTGGTGATGATGGTGGTGGCGGGGGTGTGGACTGGGGTTTGGATGTGGGCATTCTGATTGAGATTTTTGGGCATTTGACAAGACTCTCGACGTTGCCTAGCGTCCTCAGGACGCTAGGCAACGTCGGAGGTTTGAATTCGTCGCAAATTTTCGGAGATCGCTGACAGCATTCTTGCCGACCTCGGCCTTGAGCGACGTAGAGTCACCGCCGAGTGGCGGCTCCGTGTGCTTTGGAGTCGGCGCGCTAGGACTCAAGGCCTCAACATGCCGGGCGAGTCGGACGTGCGAGACCTCACAAGAAAGTTGCTGCGTTCTCGGTCGCTCGCGCCCATCCGGGGTGTTCGTGGTGTGTACTCGGTCGAACTCCCCTTCGCGACGGTGATCCCCATTTCCGAATGGCACGTCATTCAGGAGAGTCATCCGTATGCGGCCTTCTCGCACCTAAGCGCGATCGTTCTTCATGGCCTGACGACCACAATCCCAACCGAGTTTGTTCTGATGGCGGATGGCCTTGCCGATCGAGGGCGCACGCCGCTCGGCACCACACCCGAGGACTGGGTCGATCTTCCACTCCCTCGTGGGTTTCCCCTACCGATCGTGAGGGGGAGTCAAGTCAAGTGGCGGCAACGACGTTCAGAGCACGGGATCGGGGTTGTGGCCCTTCAGTCGGAGGGGCTCGCGGTGTGGGCGACCGATCTGGAACGCACACTGATCGACGCGATTGAGGCTCCGGAGGATTGCGGCGGAGTTCAGGTCGTGATGGAGGTTTGGACAAATGCCGCGAAGCGGATCAACGCCAATCGTGTGATGCAGCACTGCGAGGCGATGGGCGGCGTGCTTCGGAAGCAGCGGATTGGTTTTCTTCTCGAACTTATCGGGTGCGAAGATCCGCGGCTCGAGTCGTGGCGGAACCAATCGAAGCGCGGGGGTTCGGCGAAGTTGGTGGCTTCTCGGGAGTTTACCCCCGAGCACTCCGAGCGATGGAATCTTTCGCTGAACGTGCCGCGGGATCTTCTCGAAGCGATGAGGGGACTCGCGCGTGGCTGAGCGACTCTATCCCGTTTCACTGAATGAACTCCAATCCTGGAGCGCAGCCGCAGGCGTGACGCTGGACGAGGCCCGCAAGCGCTTCATGCAGTTCGTTGTTCTGGAGAGCCTGGCGGCGTCGCCGATCGGCGCATCGCTGGCATTCAAGGGCGGGAATGCTCTTCGGTTTGTCTTCAGAAATCCGCGAAGCACAATCGATCTTGATTTCACGGCCGACGCCGGGTTCCCCGATGATCGGGAGTCGATTGTGCGCCTCATCGAGCCGGCGATCCGCGCGGGCGCATCGAAGTTCGGCGTTGCGATGCGCGTATCGTCGGTGGCGCGAGAACCCCGCGGACCTGGGGGCACGATGCCAACATGGGAGGCGAGGATCGCGTACCAACTGCCGGGCGATCGGCACTTCACCGACTTCCATGTTTGGCGCGGCGGAGTGCTCACCGTGATCGACGTCGAGATCAGCCTGAATGACGAGGTGTGCGGGACGAGCGCGGAGACACTCGAATCGGCCGGAGGCCCGACGATCCGCACCTGCGTGCTCGAAGACATCCTGGCAGAGAAACTGCACTCATTGCTTCAACAGAAGACGCGCAGGCGGCACCGGAAGCAGGACCTCAACGACATCGCGCGGATGGTCCGCGACCACGGCCCGGCCATCGATCGCTCGAATGTAGGCGACTATTTCGAGAGGAAGTCGAAAGTCCGTGACATCGATCCGCGACGCTCGGCGTTTGACGCGGAGATCAGACAACGAGCGTCGTTCGACTACGAGACCCTGTTCGACGAGGCGAACCCGAACCACATCCCGTTCGATGTGGCGTGGAGTGAGTTGCTTGAGTTTTTACGAAGCCTTGATATCGCGGACTGATCTACGACACCGTCATCGCAGATACACCACCGCATCCGCCCGCCCCGCGTCCGCGGCTCGCAGCGCGCTGCCCTGCGCGGCGTACTCGTCCAC
>JAGVLZ010000222.1 GCA_020054055.1 Phycisphaerales bacterium | reverse complement strand
GTGCCGCTCCGCGTCCGCGGGCCGATGGCGTGCCCCATCTCCCGCATCGGGGGCTTCTACAGGTTCGCAGTAGAGATGATCGCACCATCGCCGGGCCCAATCCAGGGAGCGCTCGCGACGCTGCGCACCGCGAGTTTGGTCAAGAGCGACGCGAAGACCGCGGTGGACGTGGACCCGGTGGCGTTGCTGTGATATGTGTACGAACGGTGCGCCGACGCGACGGTCTATTTCTTCTCCCTCCCCTGCGGATCCGCAGCGGTAACTGAACGGGAGCGCGGCCCTGCCTTCCCGGCCGGGCCGCGCTCCGCGTCGTCGTCATGGCGGGCGCTATGAGCACGTCGCGCCGTAGTTCGACAGGATCGAGGTGATATCCACGAAGTTGACGACGCCGTCGTCATTTGCGTCGCCCGGGCCTTGCGACCCCGGATCGTGGATGGCGCCGAAGTTTGTGAGCGTGCTTGTGATGTCGGCGAAGTTGACTGTGCCGTTTCCATCCGAATCGCCGAGGCATGGCGGGGGTGCGGCGGGGGCTGCGAGCAGCGCACCGAACGCTCGCGCGGCGGTCCCCGTGCCGAAGGTGCCGAAGACGAACACCGCCTCGTCGGGGCCCAGTTCGCCCCCGAGGTCGATGACGGTCTGCCCGGCGCCGATCGTGAAGTTCGGCTCCGAGTACACGACGAGCAGCCCGGGGAAATAATCAATGGGGTTCAGGAGCGGCTCGCCCGGGACATCGCCCAAACCCGCGAGCATCGTGCTCAGGTATTCCTCGACGGCGCTGTACGAGTACCCGCGTGCGACCGACAGGATGGAAACGGACTCGGCGGTCTCCATGTCGAGGATCAGTTCTGCGGTGCCGTCGGCGGATCGTGACGGCAGGTTTCTGACGTTGGCCTGTCGCCTCGGTGCGGCGTCCGCCGCGATCGCGGCGACCCCTCCGTTGAAAAAGTCCACTCGGGTCGCGAGCGTGATGTTTCCATTGAGGATGGTCCTCGTGTAGACATCCACGGAGTTGTTGCGGGCGATGGTGAAGAAAGGATTCGCGTTGTTTCCGTTGACGCGACCGGAGATATTCGCCACCAGTCCTCCGTTCGCCGGCACCGCGGCGGCGGGGGCAAGCGTGCCGCCGAGCGTCGGACGGCGCAGCACCAGGTTGCTGTATGCATTCCCTCTACCCGGGGCCGGCAGCGTGACATCGAAACGGGTCGCCGCCGCGGTCCCGAACGGCACGGTGTACCTGAATCGAGTGACGCCGATGTCCGCGTTCGCCGCGCCGACGATGCTTGCGACCACCAACGATGCGATCGACATATTCCGAGTCTTCATGACAAACTCCTTTCAGAGACGGAGGACACGTGCACACCGCGTCCGACATGTGCGGACGGCACGGGTGCATTCGGCTTGGCCTCTGTCTCCGGTAATTTGAAAGCGACGACGCTCGCGGCGCGCAACGCCAGCAAACGCAATCGGCCGGCGGAGGTCTAGATCGCCGCGCTTCGGACCTCTTCGGCCAGGCAGCCGCGCCCGTCACGAAGTGGGGCCGGCGAGTGACAACACCTTCAGCCGCTTCGGTTCAACGGTGATGACCGCCCCCGCATCCGCCGCGCCGATGTCAACGTGCCCCGCCTCGCCATCGAGTTGCATGGGCAGCGCCCGCTCCGGGCATTCGATGCGCACCTCGCGACCGCGCGCGTGGATCGCGGACTTGAGGTGGCGCTGGAGGCGCAGCCGCGTGATCGCCGCCCACCCCAACACTCCCCAAGACGACCGAGCGGGGAAGAACGCAACATCGAGCAGACCATCGGTCATGTCCGCGTGACGCGCCGGGTCCATTCGGACCGCGTACTGTCGGCTGTTTGCGACGACGAGCCACCCGCTCCGTCCCTGCACGACATCGACTCCGTCCACCCTCACGCTCATCGGCGCGAGCGCGGGGTCGCGCAACTCCGCGAGAATGGGCCTCGCGTAGGACCAGTGGGTGATCCGCCCCGTCCGCGTCCGCGCCATCCGATGGACCACCGACGCGTCCGGCCCCACGCCGCACATGATGATGAAGGTCCGGCCGTTGCAGCGCGCGATGTCAACCTCGACCACACGCCGGCGTTCGAGCGCCGCGAGCAGGGTCGGCAGACGCCGATTCATCCCGAACTCACGCGCAAAGAGGTTCTCAGTCCCAGTCGGGAAGTGATAGATCGGGAGGCTCGCCGCAACGGCCCGGTCGAGGATCGAGTGCACCGTCCCATCTCCACCGATCACCACCATCGCGTCGGCCGCTTCGACACCCGTCGAAGCACCGTTGGCTTCGACACTTCTCGCCTCATGCCCATGCTCCCGCAGCGCGCGGGCGAGCATCCCGGCCACGCGCCCGGCGGCCCCGGAGCCGGAGCGCGGGTTGTAGTAGAGCACCAGTTTCATCGAGGATCGGTCGGAGCAGGTATCCTATCGGCCATGAAGGGCATCCGAGGCCGAAAGGCAAGGAACGTGGTCGCTGGTCTGGCGCTCGGCGGCGCGCTCATCGCCCCGGCCGCGGCGCAGTCGACCGAGTTCAAACTCGGTGAGGCGCGCGATTGGTCCACCGTCAAAGAGCCGGAGGCCGGTTCGGACGCCGCG
>JAGVLZ010000065.1 GCA_020054055.1 Phycisphaerales bacterium | reverse complement strand
GACGCGGCACCCCCCGCCGCCGCGACAACCAGCGCCGCGCGACGCGACCGAATCCACGACCCGGATCGACTGTTCTGCCCGTCGTTCATCACGCCGCCTTGCTCCCCCGCTTGAATCGCCATCACAACCCCCCAAGGTCGTTCATCGCCAGCATACCCATGACCAGCGAGTAGACGACCCAGCCCACGGAGATCGCCATAACCAGGATGACCGCCGGCTCCATGAGCACCAGCAGCCGCTCCGTCGCCCGTTCCTGCCGCTCCACGCACGCCTGCGTACACCGCCGGAGCCCGCCGACAAGGTCTCCACCCTTGATTCCAACCTGCAAAACAGCCCCGATCAAGGGCGGCAGCACCTTCTCCTGCGCGAACGCCTGCCCCAGGTCGATCCCCTCTCGAACCTTCTTCCGAGCCGCCGCCAGGCGTTCGGCGATCGCGGGCGACGACACCACATCCTGCGATTGCCCGAGCCCCGCGAGCACATCGCCGCCACCCTCGATCATCGTGGCCAGCGTGTCGGTGATGACCGCCCCCTGTCCGTGCCAGATCAGCCCCCCCACCACCGGCGTGCGCATCAGCAGCCGCGACAGGTCGGCCTTTGACTTGGCCGAGAGAAGCGACCCGCGCATGAAATACAGCGCCACCAGCCCCGCGATCAGCGGCGGACCCACCCACACCATCACCCGCGCTCCCACCAGCGTCATCCGCGTGCTCAACGGCAGTTCGCCCCCCAGCGCCTCGAGCGTCCCCGCGAACTTCGGGATCACGAAGGTGGCGAGGAACCACACCGCGCCGATCGCCGCGACGAGGAGGATCGCGGGATAGATCAGGCGGCCGGTCAGCGTCCGCCGGATGCGCTCCCCGGACGCCACGCTCGCATCGATGAGCGCCACCACATGCGACAACCTCCCCGACTCGTGCCCCGCGCGGAGCAGCGCCAGGTGCTGCACCGACGCCAGCCCTGCGCTTGCCTGCACCGCATCGGCGAGCGACGTCCCCGAGCGCAGTTTCTCCCGAACCTCCGCGCACGCGCGCTTCAGGCGCGGGTTCGGCGCGAGGTCGTGCATCGTCGTCATCGCCGATTCGATCGGCACCGATCCGCCAAGCAGCATCCGCAGCGTCTGGAAGAACCACACGGAGTCCGACCGCCGCGGGCGATCGCGGCTCAGCGAAGCGCGGAGCGCATCGACCAGATGAACCGGCCGAACGTCCACCGCGACCAAGCCGCGCTTCCGCAGGTCATCCCGCAGCGCCCGCTCGTCCTCCGCCTCCGCGCGGCCGGCCACCAGCCCGCCTGAGGCGCTCTGCAATCCCACGGCCGTGTACGAGAACTGCGTCATGCACCATCGCCATCGAAGACAGATTCTTTGAACGCAGAGGAAGACGGAGGAATACGGAGTTCAGAAAACAAAGCGGAATAGTCAGGCGGACAGCCTTGGGCACATCCCTCCCCATCTTTTCCCTGCTTCCCTCTGTCTTCCTCGGTGTTCAATGTTCTTTCTCCGCGTTCTCCGCGCCTCCTTGGTGAAACTCTTCAACGACGGCCGCTCCGAGCGCCCGCACCACCTCCGCCTCGTCCGTCACCCCTTCATCGATCAGCCGCTGCGCCTCCGCCCGCATCGGCAGGTACCCGCTCCGCAGCAGCGCCTCGCGGATGCGGTGCTCCTCCCCCCCTTGCAGCATGAGCCGCTTCACCTCGGGGGTCACGCCGGAATACTCCATGACCGCCACGCGCCCGCGGTACCCGATCCCGCCGCAACCCTTGCACGACTCGCGCGCCGCCTCGCGGTTCAGGCACTCGCGGCAGACCTTGCGGATCAGCCGCTGCGCCGCCACCCCTTCCAACGCCGCGTTCACCAGGTACGGCTCGACACCCATATCCAGCAATCGCACGAACGTCCCCGGCACATCGTTCGTGTGCAGCGTGCTCAGCACCATGTGCCCCGTGAGCGATGCCTGGAACGCGATCTCCGCCGTCTCCTTGTCGCGGATCTCGCCGATCAGGATGACATCGGGATCGTGCCGGAGGATGTGGCGAAGCGTGTTGCCGAAGGTGAGATTGATCGAGGTGTTCACCTGGATCTGGTTCACGCCGTCCATCGCGTACTCGACCGGGTCTTCGACCGTCACGATCTTCAACTGGTCCGTCTTGATCTTGCGCAGCAATGCGTACAGCGAAGTTGTCTTGCCCGAGCCCGTCGGCCCCGTGATCAAAAGTATCCCGTGGTTCTTGTTCGCCGTCGTCGTCAGCCGCTCGACGTGCTCGGGGGAGAAGCCCAACTCCTCCAGTTCGATCTCCGCCAGTTTCTGCCGGTCCTGGAGGCGGATCGCCGCGTCCTGCCCATACATCGTGGGCACGATGCTGATGCGCATGTCCACCATCCGCCCGCGCAGCCGCATCGGCACGCGACCGTCCTGGGCGCGGCGGCGCTCCGCGATGTCCAGATTCGCCATGATCTTGATGCGGCAGAGGATCGCCTCGTACAGCCCCGGCGGCGGCGGGGGCTGATCGATCAATATCCCGTCAACCCGAAACCGCAGCGCCACCCGCCGATCAAAACGCTCCAGATGAATGTCCGATGCCCCGAGGTCCATCGCGCGTTCGACCGCCTGATTGAAGAAGCGCACCACCGGCGCTTCGCTCGCCATGTCGCGCAAGGCCGAGAGTTCGCTCGTGACATCGAGCGATTCCTCCGCGCCTCCGCTCGCCCCCCCGGCCACCGCCGGCGCCGCCTGCTCCTCCAGAAACTGCGTGATCTCCTTCTGCGTGCCGATGGTGACCGTTGGCGAAGCCCCGAACCGTGCCGACACCGCGCTCCACAGGAACGAATCCGACGGATCGGCGACCACCACGCGCACGCCGGCCTCGGCCCCCTCATCAAACGCCAGCACCGCGTTCGCCTT
>JAGVLZ010000041.1 GCA_020054055.1 Phycisphaerales bacterium | reverse complement strand
GCGGTGTGTACGCGGTGGGGGTCGAGACGTGCCGCTATGGCGTGGACTTCCCGGCGGAGGACATCTGGGAGGGTCGCCGCGGCGTGGTGCATGTGAAGCAGATGGTGCAGTACCTGCCGCCGAAGCAGCGGGAGCGCGTCGAGCGCGTCGTCAGTCATCTGGTGATCACGACGCCGCGCGGCGCGGAGCATCTCGACAGCGCGTACGACCTGCGTTCGTACTCCGCCGCGGAATGGTCACGACTGGTGACGAAGGCGGGCTGGCGGGTGCTGGGCATCTGCGATGGGGACGGGAACGATGCGCTCCGCACGGGGCGGGGCGCGGTGGTGGGGGGGTACGGCGTGTATGTGCTCGCGCCGGGACTCGGGAAGAAGAGTTGAACGATGAGGAAGTCAGAGGAAGACCGAGTTCAAGAGAAGAAGAAGAAGAAGGAAGGCTGGAGGCTCTCAAGCGGGCGATTGCGCGCATGTCTCTCCACGACTCTGTCTTCAATCCCCCTTCCCTCCGTCTCTCCCTGTGTTCCTGTGTGTTCAAGGGATTTCTGGCTCTTGCAGAGGCGAAAGCGCTCCGATCGAACCTCGGTCCGGCCGATTGAGTATGGTGGGGGACGTTCGCGGTTTTCGGACCCTTTGCTCAGGAGTCGGACATGGCGGCACGGAGTTTGATCGGCGGATTCCTCGGCGTCGCGGCGGCGCTCGGCGGCTGCGCGTCCACTCAGCCGAGCGAGTACACCTTTGATATCGCGGCGACGACGGGCATGCTCGCGCTCGACATCGAGAACTTTCGCGGCAGCGTCGAGGTGCGGGCCGACCCGCGCGTGGAGCAGGCGACGGTCTCCGCCACGTCGAGCGCTTCGATGGAGAGGCGCGAAGATGAAAACACCGCGATTGCTGATACCTGGATCGAGGCGGACCTGACTGAAGAGTCGGCGCGCGCGGTGCTGAGGGTGCGGACGGGATCATCCCGCGAGAATACCGGGGACCACTGGGTGGACCTTGTTGTGCGGGTGCCGCGGTGCGGCGGCGTGCGCATCGACAACCGCGACGGATTTGTTGAAGTGGTCGGGACCAGCGGCGGCACGACGATCACCAACCGCCTCGCCTCGGTCGAGTTCCGCACGAACGAGCCGATGACGGACCCGGTTTCCATCACCACGACGGATGGCGACATCTGGTACCAGGTCCCGATGGGTTCATCGGGGTCGTTCGACCTGCACGCGCTCCAGGGGAACGTGTGGTACCGCGACCGCGTGCAGGGGTCGGACAAGGTCTACTCCGCGCCGGGCGTCTACCACGCGCGGCTGAACGAGGGCACGAACTCGATCGAGATGCGCACGAATCAGGGCAACATCAACGTCTGGGTCGATGAGGAGCCGACGGAACTCACGCGCCTTTTCAAGCGCGACCCGCCGAATCCGCAGGATTTCTGGTTCCTTCAGGGTTCGCGCAAGCACACGCGCAACCTGCCGGAGGATCACCCGGATGTGACGCGCAAGCAGGTGACGGTGAATCCTTATCACGATTCGTATTGAGCGGGGTTCGGGGTTCGGGGTCTTGGGTCTGGGGTCCAGGGTCTGGGGTCTTGAGAGACTTTGTTCCTCCCGCTGACGATCCGGCCAGCCGCGCGCCGTCAGCAGCAGCACCCTGAACCCTGAACTTTTTCACTCCACCGCTTGCCGCTTCAACTGTTCGCGCTGCACCTGTGCGACGTAGCGGAGCAACTGATCGACGACGAACTTTTCGTGGTTCGGGCTGTGGCCGAACTCGAAGGCCATGCCGGCGTAGGCGCGCTGCGCGGAGTCGATGTGGGTGTGCTTCAATCGTGCGGTGATGCCGAGGGGCGCCGGGACATGCGGCTGGAGGCCCACGCGGAGCCAGTACATTTTGGATGAGTCGAGTCGCGACGATTCAGCGTGGTTGAAGAGGAGCCCCGCGCCGCCGCCGCCGATGTTGACGAGTGTGGCCTGCGACATCGGGCCGACCTCGGGCATGACGCTCTCGGTGACCTTGGGGGGGCCGAGGCCGCTTTTCTGGTCGATCAGGTCGAGGATCTGGCAGCGATTGGCCGTCTCCGCGATGATGACGCTGTCTGGTTCGACGATTGGATAGACATCGACGCGCGGCAGGGTCAGGCCGACGGTGGAGATGCGATAGAAGTTCCGCCGCTGGCAGCGTTCCACGGCGGTGGGCATTCGCAGCCGATAGCCCCGGATCGCGCGCCCGCCGGAGGTGGCGACCTCCGTTTCGCCGAGGTTCTGGGTCTTGAACATCCATCGGTTCTGTCCGATGGCGATGAGGCCGACCAGTTGGATGTTGGGTTGCAGCCGGATCGGGCGGCCGAGTGCCATCGGCTGCTCGATGACGATCTCGGATTCGTTCATCCCCATGACGCGGACGCGCCAGATGAGGCTCGCGTGGTCGCCATCCGCGGTGTTCGCGTTCTCCGCGTGGTGCGGGAGCGTGATCTCGATGGCGCCGTTCTTCTGGTGGAGGTCTTGAAGGCTCTGCCGCCAGTTCTCGGTTCTGGATCGTGTTGCGGGCACGGCGAGCCTCCGCGGCGGCAGAGTTGCAATCCCCCAGGGAGGGGTGAGGGGCCACCGTCAATCGGTGTGATCGGGCGGAGCACGGGGGTTCTTGATGAGGGAGTGGCCCGCGGCCGGGTCGAACCATGCAGCGAACGACCTGGCCGGACTGTGCAATGAACCCGAGTGTGTTCTCGGACGGTTGACAAGACAGAATGGGTCCGGCTTGGCGGGGGTCGATCACGGATCGCCGGGGAGAGCAGCGCACTTCGAGGGTGCTAGGCCTTCGACGCGAGCAGCACGCGTGGGTGGCCTTCGAGGTCGTTGATGACGCTTGGCGAGGCGAGCATGGGGTTTGCGGTGGCCTGGGCGAGTGCGGCGTCGGCGGTTGACGCGGCGATCTCGATCATCAGCGTGCCTCCGGCGCGAAGGTTCTTCGGCGCGTGCTCGATGAGCGGGCGGACGAATCGCAGGCCGTCGGGGCCGCCGCGGAGGGCGAGTTCGGGCTCGAATCCCTTGACGTTCGGCCCGACGGCCTTCGCGGGATCGGCGCTGTCCCACTCGGCGTCGGGGATGTAGGGAGGGTTCGCGACGAGGTAGTGGAGTTGCTGGCCCGAAGGGTGTCCGACGAGCGGATTCAGGAGGTCGCCTTCGAGGAGGTCGAGGCGGTCGATGACCTTGTGCCTCTCGGCGTTGTCGCGCGCGACGGCCAGGGCATCTTTCGAGATGTCCACCGCCGCGGCGTGCGCATTCGGAAGATTCTTGAGCAGCGCCACCGCGATGCACCCCGAGCCGGTGCAGATGTCCGCGAGGGTCACGGCTCCACCCGGCGCGAATCCCGGCTCGGCGCGGTGATGCTGAAGGATGTGCTCGACGATGGTCTCGGTGCATGAGCGCGGGATAAGGACGCGCTTGTCGACATGAAACGGCAGCGAGAAGAACCACGCTTCGCCGACGAGGTATTGCACGGGTTCGTGCTTCAGGGCGCGGGCGACGAGGCCGCGGAGCGTTTCGCGTTCGAGGGGTGCGGCCGGGCGGTCGGCGTCCATGTAGAGGCGGAGGCGGTCGCAGCCGATGACGTGGGCGAGGAGCAGTTCGGCGCAGAGTCGCGGTGAATCGAGCCCCTTCTCGGTGAAGGCGGAGGCCATCCACTTGAGGAGTGACCGCGTGGTCCATTGAGCGGGAACGGAAGGGGTGGATGGCGTCGTCCCGGCTCTGGGCATGCGGAGAGTGTAGGGGAGTGATTGGTGCGTGATTCACTTGGGAATTCCGGCACTGGTTCACTTTGGCGAATACCACACGGGTTGCAAACCCGTGCCACCGCCAAAGTGAACCAGTGCCGGAATTCGCGCGTGCGTTGTCCCCTCGTTTTCGCTGTGCTATCCTCTCCCCCCTTACCTTTCGAGGAGGCTTCATGGCGGCGGTCAAGCAAGGCATCGATCCGGGGTTGGTTCGGCTGCTGGACGAGGTGGTTCGTCTCGCGGCGGCGTCGCGCGCGTTCGCGTTGGCCGAACGGCGGGGGGGGGTGGTCCACTGCGTGGCGGCGACGAATCCTGATGCGGCGTATGAGGTCGCTTCGGAAGGGGGCGATGTGTTCGTTTCGTGGGTCTCGGCCGACCGCTATCTCAGCCAGTCGATCGAGGCCGACCTGATGTGGACGGGTGATGACCTGATGGAGTTAGTGGAAGAGGAACTAGCGGACGCTGGCTGCACCGATCACCCGCTCGGGCGCATCGAGCATTTTCGGGATGCGGAGAAGCGGTTCACCTTCCGTTCGAAGGTGGTGGCGGGGGCCGACGCGGCGCTGGTCGTGAAGTGCATGGTGGCGTACGCGACGGCGCTGGCGCAACTCGGGGATATGAAAGAAGAAGAGGAGTAGCCTCGTGCGGATTCTGATGCTCGGATGGGAGTTTCCTCCCTTTATCAGCGGCGGCCTCGGCACGGCGTGCCACGGGCTGACCTGCGCGCTCGATCGCCTCGGGCACGAGGTGACCTTTGTTCTCCCCAAAGCGGTGGACCGTTCGCAGGCGTCGCACATCGACCTTGTCAGCCCGGACCCCGAGATGGAAGAGCGGTTGATCGCGGAGCAGCGAGCGCGCGCGGGCGGCGGTCACCTGGCGACCAAGTTCCGGCTCGAAGGGTTCGGTCACACACAGTTTTATGGATTGCCCGCGACGCGCGTCAGCCCCTATGGTGAGGGCGGGCCGGTGGGGGCGGCCGGCGAAAAGGTCTCGGTGACCGAGGCGGAAAAGGCGGCGCTCCGCGCGGCGGGGGTGTGGGTGCCGGATGATGGAGCCGTGGACGTCAACGTCGTCCGCGAACTGCGGAACCGATCGGACTATCACGGCGATGTGCTCGGCGACAGCCAGCGGTACGCGCGGATGGTGGTGCAACTCTGCCGGTCGCTGAAGTTCGAGGTGATCCACGCGCACGACTGGATGACGTATCCCGCGGCGATGGCGCTGGCGCAGGTGACGGGCAAGCCGATGGTCGCGCACATCCACTCGACGGAGTTCGACCGCTCGGGGGAGCATGTACACCAGCGCGTGTACGACATCGAGCGCCGCGGCATGCACGCGGCGATCAGGGTCATCGCGGTGAGCAACTACACGAAGAGCATCTGCACGGCGCGGTATTCGCTCGATCCCGACAAGGTGGAAGTTGTTTACAACGGCGTGGATTCCGGGCCGCAGCCGGCGGATGATGACGAGATCCAGAGCAAGGACCGCATCGTGCTGTTCCTCGGGCGGATCACGATGCAGAAGGGGCCGGAGTATTTCATCGCGGCGGCGAAGCGCGTGCTGGAGAAGGTCGAGAACGTGAAGTTCGTCGTCGCGGGGGCGGGCGACATGGCGCGGCGGATGATCGAACTCGCGGCGGAGATGGGGATCGGGCACAAGGTCTTGTTTGCCGGGTTTCTGCGGGGGAAGGATGTGGCGCGGGTGTTCCGCATGGCGGATTGTTATGTGATGCCGAGCGTGAGCGAGCCATTCGGGATCGCGCCGCTGGAGGCGATGAGCCACGACGTGCCGGTGATCATCTCGAAGCAGTCCGGCGTGTCGGAGGTGTTGACGCACGCGCTGAAGGTCGATTTCTGGGACATCGACGAGATGGCGAACAAGATTGTCGCGGTGCTGAGGCACCCGCCGCTGGCCGACACGCTGCGCGAGCACGGGCGGTTCGAGTTGCGCCGGTTGACGTGGGACGGGGCGGCGCAGAAGTGCGTCGGGGTGTACGAGGGTGCGGCGCGGGCGATGGAGGAGCGGTTTGTGCCGATGGGGGTGTAGCGAGCCCTACGCGCCAGCGCCGGGCCGGACTTCGTTGAGGCGTGAAGCGTGCGAATGTTGGAAGTCATCGAACTCGGCCAAATGGATCACGCGGCGGCGTTTGAGGTGCAGCGCCAACATCATGCTCGGGTGCTTGAGTTACGCGACGCCGGCACGCCCGAGGTCGGCCGTTTACTTTTCGTCGAGCATGTGCCGCCGGTCATCACGGTCTCGCGTCGGCCGGATGCGCGGGAGCATCTGACCGCGACCCCCGAGATGCTCGCGCGTGCCGGGGTAGAAGTGTGCGAGACGGATCGCGGCGGGGACATCACCTACCACGGCCCCGGGCAACTGGTCGCGTACCCGATCATCGACCTCAACACCCTTGGGCTGAATCTGCACGCCTACATGCGGTTGCTGGAGGATGTGGTGATCGCCACCCTCGCGCGGTTTGGTGTTGAGGGAAAACGTGAGAGCGGGGCGACGGGAGTGTGGGTCGTGAGCGAGGCCTCGCCCCCTCCGGCCTCGAAGACTCGGCCACCTCCCCCGCTGGGAGCGGGGGAGGAGGCGGGACGCCTGTCGAAGATCTGCGCGATGGGGGTTCGCATCCGGCGCTGGGTGACGATGCATGGGCTTGCGCTGAACATCACGACGAATCTCGAACACTTTGACCTGATCGTGCCGTGCGGATTGGCGGGGCGCGGCGTGACGAGCCTTCGACAACTGCTCGGGGAGGATTGCCCGTCGATGGATGAGGTGAAGCGGGTGATGGCGGGGGAGTTTCGTCGCGCGACGGCCGCGCCCCCTCCGTCACTCGAAGACTCGTGACACCTCCCCCGGTAGGACCGGGGGAGGAGGCTAAGGATCATTCGAGTTTCAGGTCGGTTCGCACGTCGTCGGTGATGTCCACTTCCTTCGGCGCCATGATGACGGGGCGGGCGAGGAAGTCTCGCACGAGTTTCATCACGGGCTCGGTCTTCAGCGGGGCTTCCGAGTCGGTGGATGAGAGGACGTAGTTGAACCCCTTCTCTTCCGCGACGGCGACGGCGGAGGCGCGGACGAGTTGGTAGCACTCGATGAGTTGCTCGGCCACTTTCATCTCGACGCGTTTGGCGATCTCCTGGGTCGCCTGCTGCGCCTGGCGCTGGAGGCCGCGGTGTTTCTCGCCGAGTTCGCGGAGTTTCGGATCATTCTCGGCAAGCCCCTTGGCCTCTTCTTCGATCTCCTTCAGCGTATCGACGATCGGCTTGAGGAGTTCCTCGCGAGCCTGCTCCTCGACCTCGACGCGAGCGGGCTTGAAGCGGTCGGTCTCCATGAGATCGTCGACGATCTTCATCGACGAGCAGACGGCGATGCGCGCGGGGGCGTCCGCTTCTTCCGGCAGCGCGGTCGAAGGACGCGCGACGAGGAAGAGCGCGAAGCCGAGGAGGGTGTAGAGGGCGATGCGGTCGGGAGTTTTCATGATGGGGACTCTAGTGTAGTGTTTCACGCTGATGGCACCTTATCGAGTGCGGCGCGTGCGCGGCGGATTTTTTCCATGATGGTCTGAACGCTCGCGGTCCAGACGAAGG
>JAGVLZ010000306.1 GCA_020054055.1 Phycisphaerales bacterium | reverse complement strand
TTCCGATCTGGGCGCACGGGCCGCGGAACGTCGCGCCGGGGCGACGGCGGCGTGCGACATGACATACGGCGCGCCCGCCGAGAGCGTGTCGCTCGAACTGAAGTTGATCGTGATCGGATCGCCGACCACCACGCCGAAGTACGAGAGGTCCACGCCGACCTCAAACTCGTCGGATGCGTGCGTGGGAGCGCTGGTGTACGAGACGGTCGCCCACGAGACGGTGTTGCCAGGCGTGTTGTCGCGCCAAAGGGTGCGGGCGCGCGTGTCGATGGTCAGGAAGCGATTGTTCGGCATGGCGATCTGCACGCGGAGAGTGCCGTCGGCCGCATCGCCCGATTGCAGATTCAGCATCGAGCCGGTATCGAAGCGAAGGAAGAGGCGCGTGCCCCGGTTCGTGGCGTAAACATTCTGAAGGTCAAACGCGCCCGCCGCGTCGCCCGCCGGGTCGGTGGCGATGAGGTCGGCGGGGGACCATTCGATGGCGAGGCCGTCGAGGCGGGGTTCGACCGGGCCGGCGTGGGCGCAGGCGCTCAGGAGAGAAAGAAGGGGGAAGAACAACGGGAATCCGTGCTGCACGTTCGATCCTCCAGTGCGGCGAGCCCGGCCCGCGGGGGAAACTGTATGCACCGTGCGGCCGTTCGAGCCGCGGCCGCGCGCCGTGGCAGGGCAATCGCATTCGTCGGAGCGTTGGACGCCGAGGTTGGGGAGCCTTCCACGGAGCCTCGGGTCGGACGCGCATCGAACCCGAGGCTTCATGGAGTCAGCCTCGGCGTGAGGTGAACCTTCGGGTAGGATCAGCGAGCATGGACGAGTACAAACGACCCCGGTCGAAGCATGTGCCCGGCGGGGCTGCGCGGCTTCCCCTCCTTCTGAGCGTGCTCGCGACCGCCCTCGCGGCCGGCTGCAAGGATGGCGACAGCGCGAATACCTACGCGCCGCCTCCCCCCCCGGAGGTCATCGTCGCGAACCCCGTCGAGCGCGATGTCACCTCCTACCTCTTCTATGCCGGCGTGGTCGAGGCGTCCGAAACGGTGGAACTGCGGGCGCGCGTGCAGGGGTTCCTGCAATCGATCAACTTCAAGCCGGGCCAGCGCGTGAAGAAAGGCGACCTGCTCTTCGTGATCGAAAAGAGCGAGTACGAAGCGACGGTCGCGCAGACCAAGGCGATGGCCGCCAGCGCGCGAGCGACGCTCGACCTCGCAGAGACGACGCTCGAGCGCGCGGAGGAGGCCTTCAAGCAAGGCGGCACGAGCGACCTCGAAGTCCGGGAAAAAAAGGCCGCCAAGGACGAGGCGAAGGCCGCGCTCGACCTGACAAACGCGAAACTGACTCAGGCGGAACTGGACCTCGGCTTCTGCGAGGTGCGTTCCCCGATCGAGGGGCGCATCAGCAAGAACATGGTGGACGCGGGGAACCTGGTGGGCCGAGGGGAATCGACGCTCCTTGCCGAGATCGTACAGGCGACCCCCGCGTTCGTCTCGGTCGATGTGTCGGAGTCGGACGTCCTGGCGATCCGGCGCGAACGGCTGAAACACGGCGCTGAGAGCGGGACCGAGCCGGGACAGGTGGCCCCGGGCCAGTGGCGCCCGTGCGAACTGGCGCTCTCCGACGAGTCAGATTTTTCGGTGGCGGGCCGCATCGAGTACGTCGCCCCGCAGGTCAACAGGGACACGGGGACGCTGCTGGTGCGGGCGCGATTCGAGAACGAGGACGAGTTGCTCCTCGCGGGGTACTACGCCCGGCTCCGCTTCCCGATGTCCACCGCCAAAGCGATGCTGGTCCCCGAGGCCGCGCTCCTGAGCGACCAGCAAGGGCGCTACGCGCTGATCGTCAACGCGGAGAACAAGGTCGAATCTCGCCGCGTCCGCATCGGCGGCCTCGACGGCGGGATGCGCGCGGTCGAAGAGGGATTGTCGGCGACCGACCGGATCGTCGTGCTGGGGGTGCTCAAGGCGCGCCCGGGTTCCGTGGTGACGCCCACCGTGCAGGAATCCGCGGCCCCCGGCCGCTGAGGAGATTGGATGCTCGCGGAGTTCCCAGTCCGTCGCCCCATCGTCTCGATGGTGATCTCGATCCTGATCGTGATCATGGGGGTCGTCGCCTACCCGACGCTGCCCATCGCTCAATACCCCGACATCACGCCGCCCGTGGTGCAGGTCACCACTCTCTATCCCGGCGCGAGCGCGCAGGTCGTCGCGGACACCGTCGCTTCACCCATCGAGCAGCAGGTCAACGGCGTGCCGGGCATGCTCTACATGGAGAGCACGTCCGCCAGCGACGGCTCCTACACGCTCAAGGTCACGTTCGAACTCGGGACGGACATCGACATCGCCTCGGTCCTCGTCCAGAACCGCGTCAACATCGCGCAGCCCAAACTCCCCGACGAGGTGAAGCGCAACGGCGTGACCACCGACCGCGTTTCATCAAACGTCATCACCGTCTTCTGCCTCGCGCCCAAGGACGACGAGGCGGCCGCGGCCTTCGACGACCTCTTCATCGCCAACTACCTGACCATCAACGTCTTCGACGAGATCAAGCGCATCTCCGGCGTCGGGGACGCGAAGATCTTCCCATCGAAGGACTATGGCATCCGGCTGTGGCTCGACCCCGATCCCCTGAAGTCGCGCGGCCTGACAACGATGGACGTCATCGACGCGCTGAAGGAGCAGAACGTCCAGGTCGCCGCCGGCGCGATCGGACAACCCCCGGTCCCGAGCGGACAGGCCTATCAATACAACGTCTCCACGCTCGGGCGACTCTCCGGCGTCGACCAGTTCGAGAACGTCATCGTCCGCGCCGAGAAAAACCGCATCATCCGCGTGAAGGATGTCGCGCGAGTCGAACTCGGCGGCAAGTCCTACGACCTGCTCGCACGCTTCGAGGGCAAGCCCGCCGCCGCGATGGTGGTCTACCAGGCGCCGGGGGGCAACGCGGTGCAGGTCGCCAAGGATGTTGAGACTCTGCTCGCCTCCAAGTCTTCAACCCTTCCCGACGGGCTCGCTTTCGAGGTGGTGTACGACACTTCCAAGTTCGTGCTCTCCGCGATCGACGAGGTCTTCAAGACCTTCTACGAGGCGTTGGCCCTCGTGCTGGCCGTGGTCATTGTCTTCCTGGGAAGCCTGCGCCTCTCCCTGATCCCGATGCTCGCGATCCCCGTTTCGATCGTCGGGACTTTCTTCTTCGCCAAACTCTTCGGGTTCTCGGTCAACATGCCCGTGCTCTTCGGACTCGTCCTCGCCATCGGCATCGTCGTGGACGACGCCATCGTGGTCGTCGAGAACGTCGAGAGCGTGATGAAACAGTCACACCTTCCACCCAAGGAAGCCACCATCAAGGCGATGAAGGAGGTGCTCGCGCCGGTCGTGAGCATCACCGTGGTGCTCATGGCCGTGTTCGTGCCGACCGCCTTCCTGCCGGGCATTTCGGGCCAACTCTTCCGCCAGTTCGCCCTGACGATCGCCGCCAGCACCTTCCTCAGCGGCGTGTGCGCCCTCACGCTCACCCCCGCGCTGTGCGGCGTGATCCTCAAGCCGCACAAAGAGGGGCACAAGCCCTTCATCCTCGTCCGTTGGTTCAACGCGGGCTTCGACGCGATCTCGAACGGCTACGCCCGCCTCGTGAGATTCCTGGTGCATCCCGCGATCGTCGTGTTCACCCTCGCCGGCTTCGGCGCCTGCGTCTTCGCGATCGCCTGGACCTTCACCAAGGTGCCGACGGGGTTCGTGCCGCTCGAGGACCGCGGCATGGTCATGATCGACGTCTGGATGCCCGATTCGGCCTCGCAGGAACGCACCCTCGCCGCCGTCGAAAAAGTCGAGCAGGTCCTCCGCGAGACCGACGGGGTGCGGAACTTCAACGCGCTCCCCGGATTCTCGATGATCAACAACAATGGGTCGAACTACGCGCTCTTCTTCATCGGACTCGAAGACTGGGACGAACGCCTCCCGAAGGGGCGGGACCTCGCCACCATCATCGCGGACCTTCGACGGAAGACCGCCGCGATCCCGGACGCGCTGTGCATCGTCTTCTCGCTCCCCGCGGTGGACGGCGTGGGCAACGCCTCCGGCTTCGACCTGCGGATCCAGGACCGCGCGGGCATCGGACGCGACGCGATGGGCGAACTCGTGCAGGGGATGGCCGCCGACGGCAACGCCCAATCCAAACTCCGAGGCGTCAACAGCGCCTACCGCGCCGCCGTCCCCCAACTCTTCGCCGATATCGACCGAGAAAAGGCCAAAAAACTCGGCATCCCACTCCAGGATGTCTTCTCGACCATGTCGGGCTACCTCGCCTCCGCATACGTCAACGACTTCAATCTCTTCGGCCGCACCTGGCAGGTCAACGTCTCCGCCGACAGCCGCTTCCGCGCCACGCCCGACGATATCGGGCGCCTCGACGTCCGCAAGCCCGACGGCGGCATGGTCCCGCTCGGCTCGCTCCTCCGGGTGCGCGAGTCGATGGGCGCAGACCGCGTCATCCGCTACAACATCTTCCCCGCGGCCGTGTTGCAGGGGCAGCCGGGACTGGGAGTCTCGTCGGGCGAGAGCCTCGCGATCGTCGAGAGCATGGCCGACGCCAAACTGCCCCCGGGCACGTCCTACGAGTGGACCGCGCTCTCGTATCAGGAAAAACTCGTCGGCAATCAGGCGATCGTCGTCTTCGCGATGGCGTTGCTCGTGGTGTACCTGATCCTCGCCGCGTTGTACGAATCGTGGTTCATCCCGCTCTCCGTGATCTTCTCGATCCCGCTCGCGGTGCTCGGCGCCATGGTGGGCCTCATGTGGCGCGGCATGGACAACAACATCTACACCCAGGTCGGCCTCGTACTCCTCGTGGGCCTCGGCGCGAAGAACGCCATCCTCATCGTCGAGTTCGCCAAGGCCTATCGCGAGCAGGGCAAGGGGATCGTCGAGTCCGCCGTCGAGGCTTCTCGCCAGCGCCTTCGACCGATCCTCATGACCGCCTTCGCCTTCATCCTCGGCGTGCTGCCGCTCATGATCGCCACGGGCGCCGGCGCGGCCAGCCGTCAGGCCATCGGCACCGCCGTCTTCTTCGGCATGATCGTGAACACCTTCCTCGGCCTCATCTTCACCCCGGTCCTGTACGTCGTCATCCAGGCGACTACCGAAAAAATCTTCGGCACAAAGCCCGCGACCCCAGCCCCCGCCGCGACGACGCTTCGTGCCACCGATCCGCCGTCCGCGGCGGATCGGTGATCCCGGCGCAACCGCACCGATTCCCATCGCAATGTGAATCGGAGGCACACGCGCTACACGCGCCCCGCCCCC
>JAGVLZ010000110.1 GCA_020054055.1 Phycisphaerales bacterium | reverse complement strand
GCACCGCGACGAAAGCGACCCCTACGTCTGGACCCTGACGGAGCGGACGGGCCCGCGCGGCGGGCGCCGCCGCGCGTTGACAACCCCCCGTCGCGCCGTTATACTGCGCACATGTCCCGAATCGCGGTCTATCCCGGCTCCTTCGATCCCCTCACGCGCGGCCACCTCGACATCATCCAGCGCGCGGCCAAGCTCTTCGACCACGTGATCGTCGCCGTGTCGAACAACGCCTCGAAGAAGAACGTCTTCTCCGTCTCCGAGCGCATCGAGATGGTCGAGGAGTCGATCCGCAGCCTGCCGAACGTCGACTGCGACACGGTCGGCGGGCTGCTCGTGGACTACATGAGGAAGAAGAAGGCGCGCGTGCTCATCCGCGGCCTGCGCGTGGTCTCCGACATGGACTACGAGTTCCAGCTCGCCTCGTTCAACCGCCGCCTCAACAAGGACGTCGAGACCGTCTTCCTGATGCCCGACGACCAGTACACCTATCTCTCCGCCTCGATGGTGCGCGAGATCGCGCGCCTCGGCGCCGGCACCGACCAGTTCGTGCCGCCGTACGTCGCGCGCCGCCTGAAGCTCAAATTTGGCAGCCCAAAGGTTTAGGCGCCTCCTCCTCGCCGCGGCGCTCGCGCCGGCCGATGTTCGGAACGTGAGCGTGTACGACTCGCCGGGCTTCGGCCCCGTCGTCTCCGATTCGAGGATTCGTCGCGAGATGAGCACGCCGATGCGCTGCTCGGGCACATCCGCGAAGCCCACATGCGGCCCGAGGTCGGTCCATTCCTCGGCCGTGCGCCGTGCCCCGCGGTCCACCGCGATGAGGGTGACGTTCCGCAGTTCGAGAGAGCCGAGCGATACTTTTTCAGGGTTCAGCCAGATCATTGATTTCTCCGGGGTCATTCAAGACATTCAACACAGGGGCACAGGGACACAGAGAGGACAGTTGGTGTGGCACCTGGAGGTTCAGAGTCACCGCATCGAGCCGCGCTTTCCATCAGACTCGCTTTGTTGAAATCCCGACTACTTCCATTCGTGTTGCACCCCTGTAGGGTGCGGACGAGGTTTGGGGGTTTTGCTTTCCGGGGGCGGCGCTCCTCGAAGACTCGCTCTGCCCCCGGCTACGAACTGCCAGGCTTTGAGCCTGAAGCAAAGGGCATTTCAGCAAAGCAACGACTTGGGTCTGTGCCCATGTGTGTCATCTGTGGCTGCGTTTCTGTTTGCCTCTGTGTCTCCGTGCCCCTGTGGTGAATGTCTTTTCTTGGATCGTTCAAGTCCGCACAAACTGGAACACGTTCGCACGGCGGACCGTGTCCGGCTCGCCGTCGCCGTCGAGGTCGACCTCCGCGACGAGGCGCGCCCGCTCCGCCTGGAATCTCTCGCGGTACATCTGCGCCTTCACCCACGTCGGCGAATCGTTCCCCACGAGGGCCGCGGCGGACGAATAGATCAGGTGCAGCGCCCCCAGCGTCTCGACGAGACGGAGGGCGTCGGGATTCGTGATGTCCGACTCGGCGGGGCGGCCGGGCTCTCCCGCCGCCCCCGGCTCGATGCCGAGCATCCGCATCAGTTGGGCGTGAACGATCCCGATCTGCGGGCGGAAGGTGTGGATCAACACTTTCAGGTTCGACCCGGTCGCGGCGGGAATCTCCGCGTCCGACTCGACCGCGCGGAGCCGCGAGATTCGCAGATTCGTTGCGTCGGTGCGCGAGATGATTTCGAGTGGCGAGGCGCCGGCGATCGCGACGAACCCGGCGTCGATGCCGAGGTTGACGAAGTTTCCGCCGGTGAGCGTGAGCGTGTCGCCGGCGGCGTTGATCGTGCCGCCTGTGGCGGCGTTCACGAGCGTCTGCGCGGTCCATGACACGTCGAAGAAGAGACGAGGTTCGAGTGCCAGAAGGTCACGGTCGGTGGCGAACATGGGGATGCTCCAGGGATCAGGGAACTGGGAACAGGGAACAGGGATGAGGGGTCGGGGGTCGGAACTGTTGCCTGATCCCTGATCCCTGACGACTTCTTCAACAATCCCCGCCGACGGTTACACACCGTCGGCGGAGCGCACGGGAGGAGAGATCCGATCACGCGAGGCCGAGGTTCTGGATCACGGCGTGCGCGCCCTCGTTCTGCATTTCGAGGGTGTACTCGCCGATGACCATGCCCACCTCGCTGTCGCCGCCGGAGGCGAGCGGCTTGTAGTGGAACGAGCGCCCCGCGAGCGGCGGAACCGCGACACGCGACGAGTCGAGGAGCAGGGCCATGTCGGCGGGCACCGCGCGGCTCATGACGACGCGGCAGACGCCGAAGTCGCTCTCGTACACGCTCACGAGTTCCTTGAACTTCGTGTCCTTCGGGGCGTACCCGCGATCGCCGACGAAGGAGTTGATGCGGCGCTTCTGGAACCCGTTGACGACGATGGTGTCGATGCGGGCCGAACTCGACGCCCAGACCGCGCGGAGGGCCGCGTTCAGCACCTCCTCGTTCAGCAGGTCGCTGTTTGTTCCCGATCCGTCGGGGAGGGTGCCATCGCCCGGCTCGTAGCGGTTGGTGGAGATGCTCCGCAGGATGCCGCGCATCGTGCGCCGAACGGTCGAGGATCCCTCCGGGTTCGCGGCTGGGGCGACGCCGTTGATCACGCAGTGCTCGAGGTCGCGCAGGAGTTCGCGGAGTCGCTCCTGCTTCTGGTAGTCCAGTTCATCCTTGATGCCGATCTGCGACGCCGCGAGTTGCGAGCCGCTGACCTCGACCGCGGCGGTGAAGATCTGGGTGTAGTTCTGCTTGCGGACGCGGGAGGTGAAGCGCGTTGCGGGTCGGTCGTCGCCGTTCCGGGCCGAGCAAAACGGGACTGGCCTTGGAGCGGCGGGAAGCGTTGTAAGCGCTTGAGGCCACGCGAGTTATGACGCGGCCAATCGTCGCCTTAGCAAAACGGGACTGGCGGAGAGTGACGCCATTTTGAACCAAGCAAAACGGGACTGGACCCGCGTGGCGCTATCGAAAACGCCGGTCGCGTGCGCCTCGAAGCGCACAGCGCACGCGCTTGTGCGCTTGTCGAAGGGTGGTTGAAGGGGGTTTGACGGGCGTTCACGGGCGCGATCTCCGTGAACTGGGGCGGCGGGCGGGGAGCGCCGACGGGGCGGAACGTGTGGCACCGTGGGCCACCACGCGCGAGAACTTCGGGAGGTCCGCCTCCTGAATGGGGAGGCAATGCGGGCTGAGCCAGATCCTCTCGCGGTGG
>JAGVLZ010000366.1 GCA_020054055.1 Phycisphaerales bacterium | reverse complement strand
GGGGCAGGCCTCTTCGCACATGCCGCAGAAGATGCAGCGGAGTTCGTCGATCTCGAACTTGGCGGGGTACTTCTCGCGGTCGTCCCAGGGCGATTCGGCGGCGACGATGTGGATGCAGTTGGCGGGGCAGATGGTGGGGCACATCATGCAGGCGACGCACTTGACGCGGCCTGCGCTGTCGCGGTTGAGGCGATGCACGCCGCGGAAGTTGGATTTTTGCATGCCCTGGTCGTGGATATCGCGGTTCTCGCGGCGTTCCTCCGGGTACTGCATGGTGCGGGTGGTCCTGGAACGGCCGAGGATGGGGAGTTTGGACTGGCCGAAGGAGGTGAAGAAGTGGCGCATCGTGATGCCGAAGCCCTTGACGACCTCGGGGATGTAGATGGACTCCGCGCGGTTCATCGGGGGGCGGGAGAGGCGGACGATGTCTTGTTCTTGGATGGTCATGGGGAGCGTCGAGTTGAAGTGGTTAGTTCGTTGAATGCCCGTTCTCGTTGGAGGGTTTGTCGCGTCCCTTGGGCGGGAGCGGTTCGATGCGTGTGATATGAATCGGGTTAATATAGATGCTGTTCACGGGCACGCCATCGACAACTTCCCCGATGCCGATGAAAACAATTCGAGCCGACGCCGCGATGTGGTGCGGCTCGCGGACTTCATACGCGGTCCCGTCCGAAACGTGAACTCTGAATGGATTGAATGGGGTGGCGCGCTGGTGTTTCTGGATCTCGCCGGGGCTCATGCGGGGATTCTAGCGGAGTGGATCACGCCGTGTGCTTTCGGTCCAATACGGCCTTATAGGTTGTCTGTTCGAGCCGATTCGCGCCACAGCCGTCTGGGACTATTTCACCGACGCCCTGATCGGTAAGGGGGTGAATTTTTTCAAGACGGATACCAACCTCCGCTAGGGCTTGCCGAAGCAACTCCGGTGCTTGATCCGTCGTCCCCACCACCGCGATGCACGGCTTGCCCGCGCGCTCGGCTCGCTTGGCGACCTCGGCGCAGGCTTTGCCCTCGGCGGTCTGCATGTCCATCTTGCCCTCGCCGGTGATGACGAGGTCGGCGCGCCGGCATCGCTCGTCGAAGTTCAGGAGATCGAGGATGTACGGCGCGCCGGGGACGAGTTTGGCGCCGAGGAAAGTAGCGAGGCCGAAGCCGAGCCCCCCCGCTGCTCCCGCGCCGGGCTGGTCGGGGTCGCAAGGGATCTTGCACTCGCGGCAGACGCGGACGAGGTTTTCGAGCCCGGCTTCGAGGCGCTCGACCTGTTCGGGCGTGGCGCCCTTTTGCGGACCGAACATGCGCGCGGCGCCGCGCGGGCCGAGGAGGGGGCTTTGGACGTCGCAGAGGGCGATGAACTCGATTCTGCTTCGCTCCGCGATTCGTGTCCAAGGTGGAGATGGAACCGTAGAGAGTGTTTGCAGCAACGTGGCGGAAGCGAATATGCGTTCTCGAGGGTCCGTAGCGAGCTGACCCCATCCCATGCATTGAGCCATTCCGATTCCGCCGTCGATAGTGGCGCTTCCTCCGAGGCCGATCAGCACCTTATGACAGCCAGCGAAGATCGCTGCTTCAACAAGAGTGCCAAGCCCAAACGTCGTCGCCCGTAACGGATCTCGCTCGACTGACTCAATCAGGTGTAGCCCGATCGCTCGCGCCGATTCGATAACTGCTTTCATGCCGCCCACGGAGTCACGCCACAGTCCCCATTCCGCGAGTACGGTGCCCCGTGCGCTCGATCCGAGGACGCGCGTTTCACATCGTTGCCAATTTATGTTCGCACCCGAAATCGCCTCCAGCGTTCCCTCGCCGCCATCGGCCACCGGGCATTCATCGACTTCGATCTCGATGCCGCGTTCGCGTGCCGCGTGTTCGACGCCGCGGCGGATGGCGGCGGCGGCCTCGCGCTGGGTGAGCGTGCCCTTGAACTTGTCTGGGGCGATGAGGATGCGCACGGTTCCACTCTATGGATATTGGCGGTCACCGGCGTCGGCTCCGGCTCCGTTTGGCGAAAACCGCACGGGCTGGAAGCCCGCGCCACCGCCAAACTGAGCCGGAGCCGCCTGCCTCCTCCGCGGGCAACAAGACGCGGCGCGAGCTACAGTTTCCAAGGAGGATCGAGGTCATGGCGATGCGTTTTTCTGTGTGTGCTGCCGCGGTTGGGGTTGGGCTGTGCGCGGCGGTGTCGCTTGGACAAGGGCGCGAGAACCGGCTGATTGATTGGGGGGGCGGGGAGATCGCAGCACGGCATGAGCATGGGAGCGCGGATCACGATTGCGTCTCGGCGGTGGATCGTGCGCGGCTGGAGACGGCTCGCGTTGAGTTCTCGAAGTTCGTGGGGCCGCCCGTCGATCGCGACGCGCGCGGCGGTTTCCCTCAATACGAGTTCTTCCCGATGGCGGGGAGGCTGGATCGGGATATCCAGGCGGGGAACTGGGTGGACCTTCAACCGGGGTTCGGCAGGCTCATCTGGGACTGCTCCGCGCTCGCTTCGGAGGGGCACCGCGGCGTGGATGTTGAGTTGCGCTCGTTCGATGAGCAGGCGATCGGTGTGCCGGCGTTCGCGGTGGCGGATGGGGTTGTTTCGTTCGCGCACGATGGCGAGCCGGACATGAACACGCAGCAGATGGGGCAGGTGTCGAACCTTGTCGCGATCAACCACGGCGGCGTGCGCGAGACGCTGTACTACCACTTGAAGAATGGGTCGGTGAGCGTTGGCGTGGGGCAGGTGGTGCGGGCGGGGCAGCAGATCGGGATGGCGGGGTCGAGCGGGAACAGCGGCGGGCCGCACCTGCACTTTGAGAGCGTTGATCTGCCGGGGAACACGGTGTTCGAGCCTTGGATGGGGCCGTGCAGGCTGGGGGAGAGCGGGTGGCTGCATCAGCCGGAATACGACCAGACGCTGGGGCTGCGCGATTTCGGCGTGACGCCGGTTGATCTGTGGGCGTCCGGCGCGCCGGCCTGGCCATTTCGGGCGCCGGCGCAGGGACACCTGGCGTTCAGCGAGCAGCCGCAGTGGATCTGGATTCTTGTGGCCAACATGCCGGCCGGCAGCAACTGGTTCATCCGGTGGATCAGGCCGAACGGGCAACTCGACTATCAGTCGGACACGTTTCCCTTCAACAACCCGGAGTTCTATCGGCGTTCGTGGTGGACATTCAACTGGTACATCTTCGGGATGACGGACACGCCGGGGACGTGGCGGGTGCAGGTGTACATCAACGGGCAGCAGATGAGCGATGCGCCGATCGAGGTGATCGCGACGCCCGATCCGAACTTCAATCGGCCCCCCGGGCCGATCACGGTCGATTTCGAGCCGGAGTTTCCGAAGGCGTCGAACGTGGTCTTCTGCCGCGTGAACACGTCGCTGACGCTCGATGACCCGGACTTCGATGTGGTGCGGTACACATACGAGTGGCGCGTGAATGAAGTCGTGGTGCGGACGGTGACATCGGCGGGGCAGTCGGATGCGCTGGCGCGGGACACGGCGATGCCGGGGCAGACGGTCTCGTGCGGAGTCACCGCGAGTGATGGGGTTCTTTCCGCCGCGCCGGTGATGGCGTCGGTGGAGGTTGCTGCCGCGCTGTGCCCGGGGGATGCGAACTATGACCGGATGGTGAACTTCAGCGACATCACGGCGGTGCTGAGCAACTGGCTCGCGGACTATCGCCCCGGCGTCGGCCCCGGCGATGGGAACTACGACGGCGCGGTGAACTTTGTCGATGTGACGGCGGCGCTGAGCAACTGGGCCGCGGCGTGCCCGTGAGGGTCGTCGCTCGGTATTGGTTCACTTTGGCGAATACCACACGGGTTACAAACCCGTGCCACCGCCAAAGTGAACCAGTGCACGAATACCACACGGGTTACAAACCCGTGCCACCGCCAAAGTGAACCGGTACACGTCGCGCGCGGCGGCCTCTATTCTCGCTTGTATTCCTTCATGAACCCCTCGAACTCGCGGCGGTGTTCCTGCTCATCGCTGAGGATTGTGATCGCCATGTCCTGGGTGGCGTAGTCCTTGCCCTCGCAGAGGCGGATGATCGCTTCGTACATCTCGATGGCGTCGTTCTCGGCGTCGATCACGCCGCGGATGACGGCGACCACGTCCGTCGAGTCCTTCGGCGGCTGGAGCGAGGCCTGCCCGGGCTTGAACGCTTTGGAGCCCGGAACGACGCCGCCGAGGGTCTTGATGCGCTTGGCGAGGAGTTGGGCGTGGCCGAGTTCGGCGGGGACATCCGCGGCGAGGGCGGCGGCGATCTGCCTGGCGCGGACGCCGTCGAGGTTCACCGAGTTGGCGAGGTAGTTCATCACCGTCTCGATTTCCGCCTGGTAAGCGCGGACGAGGGCGGCGATGATCCGGTCATTTGAGGGCTTGGGCATATGCATAGAGGATATTCCAAGCGGTCGGTTCGAGGTGCGAGTTCCGCGGGGATGTTCTGATTCCCTTCAGAACGACGCGAACGCGCGATTCTGGCTCTCCGCGGGCAGGGCGATTCGATCGCCTTCGCATCGGCGTGACGATCAACGGCATCACCGCGGCTGGCATCGAGAATGCGCCCGACAACTCGTACCGATGCCTGCGGAACCAAAGTCCGATGCCCGAGACCCCGAACGTCTCGCCTTGCGAAGCGTGGGAGACGCCGCTCACCCAGTGCAACGAACGCTTCGGCTTCCAATGGAAGTTTTCGCTTGTGCGGTCTTTCTGAGTCCTCAACACCGGGGCTCGCATCCCCGCTACACTCCAACGATCGCGCCCGTAGCTCAGCCTGGATAGAGCGGCGGTTTCCTAAACCGCAGGTCAGAGGTTCGAGTCCTCTCGGGCGCGCTTTTCGCCGTGGGCGCTCTCGAACCCCGAACAAAACCAGATTATCTGGATCGAATCGGCGACGGCAGCGCGATAATCGGACTCTGTTCGTCGTTCCGATTGGTGACTACATTTAGCGACCGTGCGGATTCGCACGATTCAGACTTGTTTGGTGCCTAATCGCATGGACACTACAGAGTCGGGACCGCTCGGGAAGGCTTCGGCTCATCCCGGGGGTTGTGGTTGTCGGCTCGCGGTGCGGACGCCGCGGACGAGTGAGATGAACGAGAGCCCTTCGGACATTCGAGAGTGCGGGTCGCGTCGGAGCGGTGTGCTCCGGTTGTGCGAACAGAGGGAGACGCCGAGGGATCACCAGCAATCGCGCGGCGGCATCGACCATCGCGCGGAGGAGAAATGCGGTATGGGTCGGATCATGAAGCGATCGTTTTCGGGTGTGGTGACGTTGATCCTTGCTACCGGCGCGGCGACCTCGGTCGCGAGCGCGCAGGGGGCGGGTGAAGGCTACTTCTACATGGGCAACAAGGAACGGATCCCGATGGCGCTGCGGACCGGGCACATCGCGGTGTTCAAGCAGGCGGCGACGGACGAGGCC
>JAGVLZ010000028.1 GCA_020054055.1 Phycisphaerales bacterium | reverse complement strand
GATGATGTTCGGCCACATCGAGGGGCACGCGGATCGCGTGCATCACATGCGGCTGGTGCGTGAGTGGCAGGATCGGGCGCTGCGGGAAGCCGGTGTCGAGGTGTCGAGGTGTCAAGGTGTCGAGGAAGGTGGCGGCCGCTCCCCTCTTGACACCTCGGCACCTCGACACCTCGGCACGTCACCGATGGGTCACTACAAAGCCTTCATTGCGTGGCCGTTTCAGCGGGAGAACACGCCGCTGGGTCGCGTGAAGGATTGGGGTGCGCGGCCCGAGGAGTTGGAGGCCGGCGCGGTTTTTCCGGGTGATGCGGTGGCGCGGCTCGATGGCGAAGGTGATCCGAAATCGCACGCCGAGTTCGGGCGGCGCGTTCGGCGGAGCGGCTCGACGGATTACCTGCGGACGCAGGCGCTGAGCCGGCTGTTCCTCGACAACATTTATTCGATCGGGGCGAGTTGGGTGACGATGGGGCCGCACATCGGGCAGGTGGCGCTGCACTACGGCGCGAACGACATGGGCAGCGTGATGATGGAGGAGAACGTGGTCTCCGCGGCGGGGACGACGTACTGCCTGAGCGAGCCGGTTCTGTGCCGCTTGATCCGCGAGGCGGGGTTTGTGCCGGGGCAGCGGGACAATGTGTACGACCTCTTGAGTGCGCACGCTGGTGCGAACAGCCCGGACATGATGGTTGGTGACTGGTCGAAGCACCGAGCGAAACGGTTGCACGCGCAGACGGTGGATGCGAAGCCCCCCCGGAATGCGGCGGTGCAGTTGACGGCGAGCGCGGCGGAGTCGTGATTCATCGGGCGCCAATGGTGGTACACAGAACTAGCCCTCTACGCGGATCTCGAACCCGCCGTAGACCATGCGCTTGCAGTCGAAGGGCATCTTCTTCGGGTCACACATCTTGGCGAGTCTCGGGTCTTTCATGACGGCGGCGTTGACCTGGTCGCGGTGCTTTCGCGATTTGTAGACGACCCATGCGAAGACGACCGTTTCGGTCTTCGCTGCCTTCATCTGCTTCGGGAAGGGAACTCCCCACGGCGCGGCCATGTCCTCGCCGATGCTCTCGCAGTATTGAACCGCGCCGTGGTCCATCCAGACTTTGGACGCGGCCTTGGCCATCTTGAGGTAGGCCTTGATGTTCTTCTTCGGGACAGGAAGCAGGTATCCGTCGACGTAGCGCATGGGTGTCTCCTGGGTTGGGCGGCGTCGAATCTACCGCGAATCCGCGTGCCGAGGCAAGTCGCGTCCTGCCGGAACGATGCGGCGGTTCAGCGGCGTTCGGCGATCTCTTTGATGCGTTTGAGGCCGTGCTCCCAGCCGGAGTGGACCCCTTCGCTGTGTTCCTGGGGTATGAGGCCCTTCGCTCGGTGGAAGATGGTGAGGAGCGTGGCCTCCGGCTCGGCTTTCAGGCGGTATTGCACGAAGTTGACGGCGGGGTAGGACATGAACATCGGGCCGGAGATTTCGAGCAAGGTCGGCGGTTTGATCACCTGGACGTGTCCCCAGAAGTGGCCGGTGTTTTGGCCGAGGTCGCGGAACCATCGTCCGCCGGGCCGGGGCTCGAGTTTCATGGGGAAGGGTGTGCCGTCGGGCATCTCTTCGGCGCGGGTTGTGCGGCGGGGTCTGACAACACGCGCACGCCGCTTTGCGGCGAAACCCTCAGCAGTTCCAGCATTATTGGCCTACTTCGATCTCACCGATCTCACGGCGTTGGGTGGGACGGATAGGCCCTCTTCACCCAGCGCAGTTTGGCCGAGCGGGCGCGCTTGTTGAGGCGTTGTTCGTCGTCAGTTGCCATGATGGGTTCGTGGCTGATTTCTGAATAGGTTCCGGCGCGGGCGCCATCGCGGAAGGCCGCTTTCACGCGACGGTCTTCGCCGCTGTGGAAGGTGATGATGGCGGCCGTGCCATTCGGCTTGAGTACGTCCGGGAGGACCTTCAGCAACCGATCCAGGTTGTCGAGTTCGCGGTTGACGAGGATCCGGAGGGCTTGAAAGGCGCGTGCGGCGGGGTGGAGTTTGGCGCGCGAGCCGCGCTCGATGGTGAAGTCGCGAGCAGCGCAGACGATGGCCGTCAGTTCTTCGGTGGTGGTGATCGGCGCGCGGGCTCGGTGCTCGACGATCAGGCGTGCGATCTGTGGGGCGTCGGTCTCATCGCCGAGGGTCAGGAGCGCTTCGACGAGTTCCGATTCGCTCATTCGATTGATGAAAACGGAGGCGGGCTGGCCGCGTGTGGGGTCCATGCGCATGTCGAGCGGCCCGGGCTTTCGGTAGGAGAAGCCGCGTGCGGGATCGTCGATCTGTGTGCTGGACACGCCGATGTCGGCGAGCAGCGAGTTCACGCGTTCGATGCCCGATTGTGCGAGCACGGTCGGCAGTGCGGCGAAGTTGGTGTGGAAGAGGTCGAATCGGCCGCGGATGCGTTCAAGTTTTACGCGGGCGGCTGCGATGTTTGCGGGGTCGAAGTCGATCGCGATGAGGCGGCCGTCCGGCCTGATGCGTTCGAGCAGGGCCGAGGAATGGCCCCCAAGGCCGAGGGTGCAATCGACGATGATCTGCCCGGGCTGGGGGGCGAGCACATCGAGCACTTGATCGAGCAGGACGGGGATGTGACGTTTGTCCCGCTTCATCGTGCGGTGGTGATGGTAGTGCGGTGTGATTATGATCGGCGGCCGGTCATGGCGCTTCGGATCGCACAGGTCGCTCTGCTGATACGCGAATACGACGAGGCTGTCGCGTTCTATCGGGGTGCGCTGGGTTTCGTCGTCGTCGAGGACACGCCGCGGGCGAACGGTAAAAGATGGGTTCGCATGGCGGCTCCGGGCGGACATGGTATTGAACTCTTGCTTTCACGAGCGGTGACGCCGGAACAGAAGACAGCCGTTGGCAATCAGGCAGGTGGGCGCGTGTTCATGTTCCTGGAGACGGACGACTTCAATCTCGATCACGCGACGATGGTTCGGAATGGGGTCAGGTTCGTGGAGCCGCCGCGGGAGGAGACGTACGGGAAGGTGGCGGTGTTCGTGGACCTGTATGGCAATCGGATCGACCTGATCGAGCGGCGGCGTGCCTCAAGCGCTTGAGCCATCGTCGAGGCGGTTGCCGATGCGTTCCTGCAATCGGCTCCATCGTTTGCGGAGTGCGGCGGAAGATTCTTGCATGATGTCGGCGATGTGCTCCCACTCCAGCCCGCGGCGTCGGAGGTCGATCAGTTGGTGTTCCTGCGGGGTGATCTCGCCGAGCAATCGGTCGTTCAACTCCCCCGCTTCCGCCATGGTGCTGGCGCCCGGCTGATTGCCGGCGATGGCTCCTTCGCTGACGCCGTGGTCCGCGTCGATGGCGATGGGCAGGACTCCGCCGCCTCGTCGTGCGGCGGTATCGCGTCGCGAGAGGTCCGCGAGTTTGTTGCGGACGACGGTCTGGAGGTAGCCAGCGAGGGCGGCCTCGTTCTCGAACTTCAGGCGGCCGGACTGCCAGTCCTCGACGAAGGACTTGGCGACGGACTGGCAGACATCGACGGACTCGCGCGAGGCGCGGAGTTTCGGGCTCATGCGTGCCCGGACCATGATCATCAGGAGTCGGACGAGTTCGTCGAAGGCGTGGTCGCGTTCGGCCCCTTCGAGCGAGGCGGCGTGGCGGAGCAGGCTGTCGAGCCGGGATGGGCCGGGCATGGAGGGACCTCCGCACTACCTTCGTCAAAATGTACTCCGTTGCGGGCCGGCTTCCAAGCCGAATCCTGGGATTACGGGTCACATGGGCGGGGGATATCCGCTCAAAGGCCGATCGGTCGGCATAATGCGGGTCCACGATGACTGAGATTCCACAAGGCGAGGTCGAGAGGATGATCGAGGCTGTCCGCCGCGCATGGGAGGCGTCGCGCGACGGCCCGGACCTGGCGGCGATTGTTTCGGAAGCGGCGCGGCGTGATGATTCGGCGTTGATCGACGTGCTTCTTGCCGACACGGAAGAGCGGGTGGCGCGCGGGTTGGACGATGGGCTCGATTCGTACGCGCGGGCGTTCCCCGACCTCTTCAAGCGGACCGAGGTTGTGCGGGCGGTGCTGATGCACCTGATCGCGGGGCGCGAGGGTGCGGAGCGGGCACGGCTGGTCGCGGGGCTGCGTTCGCGGTTCCCGTTGCTCTCGGATGAGATCGGGATCGTCACCGACCTGTGCGATGAGCTTGCGGAATCATTTTCGATGGCAGTGGACCCGTCGGCCGAGCCGACGCCGGGGCAGACGCTGGGGAAGTACCGGCTGGTCGAGCGGCTGGGGCGCGGATCGTTCGGCGAAGTGTGGCAGGCGCTGGACTCGGAGTTGGATCGGTACGTTGCGCTGAAGATTCTGTATCCCGACACGACGCGCGGCGAGCAGGCAACGCTGGAGCGTGCGCTC
>JAGVLZ010000121.1 GCA_020054055.1 Phycisphaerales bacterium | reverse complement strand
GTTGTATTCGATCATCGCCGATTGCCCCGCGACCAGCGGCTCGGGCGAGACCACCACGACGCCGCCGCCGGGCGTGCCGGGATCGCCGCTGCCCACCCACACATGCTGAATCGGCGACTTCTTGGTGAATCCCTTCGTGTCCGTTGCTTCGATGTAGTAGTCGATCAGGACTTCGCTCAGTCCCACGACTTTCGCGTGGTACTGCTCCGCGATGTACGCCGGCATCTCGAAGAAGTTGATCGAGGGATCGCTGTAGACGTTGCCCGCCGGAAAGGCGCGCCCGATCATCGGCACGCTCGTCCACCCCCCCACTTCGACGCCGCCCGCGTAGGTTTCGTTCTGGTACGTCAAGAGGGGGTTGGCGCCGTCGGCATCGACGCGGTACTTCAGCGTGACGGATTGAAGCCCCGATGCGTCGTACGCAAATGTCCAGACCCAGAAATCGGGGCCGAGCAAGCGCTGCTGGTAGCCGTACTGCGGACCGAAGTTCACCGCCCCCGGATTCCAAGGGTGGCGTTGGGGGGTCCAGATCGTCGGCGGCGTCTGGTCGAGCGCCCCCGCGCCGATGATCGGGTCCGCGTGTTGCATCGCCTCGTTGCACGCGATCGTCTGCTTCACTTCGTGATCGAGCGGCGTGCCGTAGTACATGAACCCGGAGTTCAGCGAGCCGAGGAAGTAATGCCAGGCGCGCTCCGCGCCCGTGCTCGCGGCGTCCGGGTAGAGGATCTTGTCGATGTTCGCGCCGCCCGCGATCTGCTCCGCCGTCTCGACCCGGTTCTGCGCCGCGGTGATCACGGCCCAGTTCCGAGCATCGACGTGCCACCCGTTCTCGACGTCAATCTGCCCCTGCGCGCTCAATAAGGGCCAGTTCCAGTTGATGAACTGCGGCGCGCCGAAGTCGCCGTCGGCGTTCACCCACGCGCCGTCTTCGATGTGAGCGACCGCCTCCGCGGGCACGGGATGATCCGCGAGGTACTCCTCCACGACCGTCGCGACGTACCCGGCGTTCTGCGCCTGCGACACGAGGTTCGGCGTTGCTTCAAGGTAATACGAGAACCCGCCCCCCCATGCGTTGTCGCCGTCGTGGGCGAGCGTCACGAGCATCGGTCGATTCGGGTCGTTGAATGCGTCGAGCGCATCGAACTCGCCGACGCCGAGCGGCGCGAAGCCGTCCTTCCACGAGAGCGACTGTGATGCTCCGACCAGTATCAGTTCGTGGACCTGCGCCGTTTCCGGATCGACGTAACGGCACCTCTGCGGCGTGAGCGATTGCGGCACCGCCTCGGCCGGCCCGCACCCACGCGAGATGGACTGGCGGATGTAGTTCGCCTGCGCCGGGTTCAACTGATCCGCGGGGTTCGGCGGGTCGCAGTTCACCCCCCCACTGCCGAAGATCACCGGGAACGAAGCGTTGGCGCGGCTGATCTTCTCCGCGCTCACGATCGACCACGCAACACCCTCCTGCACGAGCGGCTTGATGATCCGAGTGGAGAACGCCATCTCGGGAGGAAAGAAGCCGCGCGAAACCGGCGGGTTCGTCCCCCACGCATCGTCGTACACCGCGCGGTACAGCGCGATCTCCTTGCGGACCGTCACATCGTCGAGCAGCGGCAGGAGCGCGTGATGAAACGAGAAGAGCACGATGTCGAGCCGAGGCTTTGATTGGCCGTTGGTCGTCCACTGGCGCGCTTCGCGCTTCGACGAGTACCATGTGGGCGAGTACCCGAGTTGATTCACCCCGCCGAGGCTCGTGAGGTTCTCGATGAGACCGCCTGAGAAGGAGACCTGCGCCCCCGCCTCGGGCCAGCCTCGGATCGAGTTGATCGAATCGCGCACCCGATTCTGGTACGCCGCGACGCGGTCGGCGAGGCCGAAGATCGCGCGGAGATCGTCGCCCGGGTTCGCCGCTCCGGCGTCCTTGCGAAGGATCGATTCCCATGCGCGCTCGTAGCGGTCGTTGCCCGCCGCCTGCTGGTCGGGCCAATAGATGGGCTGTTCGAGGTGCCAGAGGTAGGTGAAGTGGAGGCGCTCGCGAGCGTAAGCGGGTTGAAACACGGCGGCGAAGGCCGGGCACGCGGCAAGGATCGCTCTTCGAGTAAAGCGTTTCACCAACGCATTATGCCACGGATTCCGACACCCTCCAAACCATTCTGGTCAATTTACCCGCCTGTCGGCCGCCGGGCCGCCACGATCAGGGTCCGGCGAGATTGAACGCCGACAGCACGAGCGTCACGTCATCAAAGTTGACAGTGCCGCTGAGGTTCGCGTCGCCCGGGACAGCGATGACGAGAGATCGCATCGTCTCCACGGCCATAGCGCTCGCGGTGACGCGGAGCCGGAGCGTGTACGCGCAGGGGCGGAGCCCCGAGGTGTCCCAGGTGGCGATCGGACCGTTCGTCACGCCGGTGCTGGAGGTCGCGATATTCACCCATGTGCTCGAGTTTCCGCCCGTGTAATCGAGCGTCCAGCCGTTGAGGGCCGGCCCGTTCGCCGTCCCGACGACTTCGATGCGGCCCGTCTGGAAGAAGCAGGCGGCGGGAGCGGTGATCTCCGCGATGGGCGTCACGTTGGGAACGATCTGGAAGCCGTTGACGATGCCGTTGAGGCTCGCCTTATCGACGGCGATCGCGAGCGGCCCACCCGGGTGAAAGATCGAGTGACGCGCGTGTGAAAGTCCCTCGGCGAACGTGTTGTCGGTCGGCGCGCCCGCGACCGTCTGAAGAACCCCACCGATCGTGACCCTCGTCGCGATCGTGCCGAAGGTTGGCGCGGCGGCGTAGGTGATGATCGTGTAGTTGCCCGCGGGAAGGCCGGTGATGGTGTAGGTCATCGGGCCGTCCACGCGCTCGGCGTCGTAGACGAGTTTGGGATAGTTACCCGTAAATCCGAGGTCGAACGTGATCCCCGGCTGAACCGTGCTCCTCGAGAGTTGCGCACCGGACGGCTGGCCGTTCAGTCCCACCAGGCCGATCGGGCCCGCGCCGAATCCCACGGCGGCCCATGTGCCGATTTGTCCCCCCGCGGCGGACCACGACGACGCGGGCACGCCGGACCCGGGCTCGCCGATCGCGACG
>JAGVLZ010000195.1 GCA_020054055.1 Phycisphaerales bacterium | reverse complement strand
GCCGCTCCCGTGGTCGCGGCGGCGCACTGAGACGCCGCGGTGTGTCACTACTTCTGGAAGAGGGCGAGCGCCTGGCGCAGGCCGGCGCCCTCGGGGGAAAGCAGCAGGCTTGCCAGTTGCTCCATCGCGCTCATGAACTCGAGCATGGCGTCCATGCGCTCGTTGTGGCGGGCGAGCAGCGGGGTCTGTGGGCCTGTGGGCTTGGGGTCCTGCTCGTTCACGCCGGTCAGGTCGCGGACTTCGTAGAGCGAGGCGAGGACGGGGTCGAGTTCCCGCTTCTTTCGTTCGCGGGCGATGGTCTTGAAGGTGGCCCAGACGTCGCGTTCGGCCTCGAAGTACTCCTTGCGGTCGCCGCGCTTGTGGACGCGCGTGATGATCCCCCAGTCCTGCAGTGCGCGGAGGGACATCGAGGCGTTGCCGCGGGAGATCTGGAGTCGGTCCATGACCTCGTCGGTGTTCATGGCCTCGCCGGTGATGTAGAGGAGCGCGAAGACCTCGGCCATGGTGCGGCTGATTCCCCATGAGGACCCCATCTGTCCCCAGGCGGCGATGAAGCGGTCCTGGGCGGGCGTGACGGGGTCGGGGGAAGGGGAGGGCATGGGGGAAGAATAGGGCTTGCGGTTTGTGGCTTGCGGTCAGAGCAGGATGTCGGCAATTCCCGCCGCGCCGAGGAGGCAGGAGACGACGCCGTTGACGGTGAAAAAGGCGATGGGCAGCCCCGCGACGCCTCGGCGGGCAAGGACGATGTGCTCGCAAATGAGGAGTACCCCGACGGCAAAGACGGCGGCGAAGAAGATCGGGCCGAAGCGCGGGTCGGCGCGGGCCGCGAAGAAGAGGAAGGCGAAGGCGGCGGCGTGGAAGAGGCGGCTGACCCAGAGCGCCCCGCGCGGGCCGAGGCGCGCGGGGATTGAGTGGAGGCCGGCGCGGCGGTCGAAGTCGATGTCCTGGAGTGCGTAGGCGATGTCGAAGCCCGCGACCCAGAAGAGGACGAAGGCGGAGAGGAGGAGGATGGACATAGACACGGGTTGCAGACCCGTGCCACTCGAGGGGGTAGAAAAGGCAGTAGGAAGAAAGAGATCAGGATTGATGGCGATGGCGGCGGCGATGGGCGATGCGGCGAGTGCGCTGCCGAGGAAGAGGTGGCAGAGGAGAGTGAATCGCTTGGTGTAGGAGTAGAGAGCGATCCATGCGAGGACAGGGATCGAGAGGACGAGTGGCCAGGGATTCCGGAAGAGGACGTGAAAGGCTGAGCCGCCGAGGATGAAGCACGCGGCGGTGGCGAGCGCGATGATGGTTGCGTTGAACGGGGAGAGGCGGCCGGAGGCGATCACTCGGCGTTCGGTTCGTGGGTTGTCGCGGTCGATTCGCCGATCCGCTATGCGGTTAATGAGCATCGCCCATGTACGGGCGAAGACCATGCAGAGGACGATGAGGAGGAGTTGAAGGGGGAAGCGGGCTTGCGGGCTTGCGGGCTTTGGGGCTTGGAAGATGGGGGTGGCGAGGAACGCCGCGAGCAGGGCGAAGGGCATGGCGAAGACGGAATGGGCGATTTTGATGTCGGAGAGGACGAGGAGGAGGGGGGATGCCCGGTGGAGGTTTCTCCGGTCAGGGCTTGACTCAGTGGAATTTTCGGTCGATAATTCCACTGGACCTCCGGGGAGTTGGAAGAACCTCCAATGGATCGTAGTGCGTTCGGCAAAAACTCGCATGGCAGACTCGTCCGGATCGGGCGGGGGTGGGGCTTTGTACCCGGTCCCCTGCCCCCGCCGGCGAGGCTGTGGTGCATGGATGATGAGCAATGGGGGGCGCTGGTCGAGGCGAAGTCCAGCCTGATGCTGGTGGAGGGGAGCGGGCAGCGTCTGGTCAACCCCGCGATGCTGCTGCGTCCCTTGCAGCGTCGGGAGGCGCTCCGCTCATCGACGATCGAACACATCGACGCAACGGCCGAGGAGTTGCTCCTTTTTGAGGTCGATGCGGCGGTGGATGGCGCGGAGGAAGTGATCGACGGGGTCCGCGAGATTGCGAACTATGAGCGTGCGATGCGTCGCGGGGTTGAGTTGCTGGACGAGATGCCGTTGTCGCTCAGGTTCATCAGAGAGTTGCACCGGACGCTGCTGATCGGCGTGCGCGGCGCGGACAAGACGCCGGGCGAGTTCCGGCGTGTCCAGGTGTCGATCGGCGACCGGTTTGTCCCCCCTCCGATTGATGAGTTAGCCGCCAGTCTGGACGCGTTCGAGAAGTTCATCCACGCGACGAGCGGCGTTGACCCGTTGATCCGGGTGTTCTGGCTGCACTATCAGTTCGAGGCGATCCACCCGTTCCGGGATGGGAACGGGCGGGTCGGGCGGCTGTTGCTGGCGCTCTCGGTCATGTCGATGTGCGGGCTGTCGCAGCCCTGGCTGTACATGAGCGCTTTCTTTGAGCGGCACCGTCGCGATTACATGGACTTGCTGCACCGCGTCAGCACCGAGGGGGCGTGGAAGGAGTGGACTCTGTTCTGTCTTCGCGGCGTGGCGGAAGAATCGCGTGACGCGGCGCGCCGGATCGGGCGGTTGCTTGCGCTGCGTGAGCAGTATCAACGCGAACTCGGCGCGGTGGGTGCCAAGGCGAGGCTGCTTCAGACTCTTGATGAGTTGTTTGCGACGCCGATCATCACCGCGCCGCTTATTGAGCAGCGGCGCGGTGTCGACTTCAAGACCGCGAAGTCGGATATCGCCCGGCTCATCGATACGGGCGTTCTCAGCGAGGTCAAGGGTCGGAGAGTTCGGACGTATGTTGCCCACGCGATCCTCGAGGCCGCGAATGATGAGCAGGATTGATCGAGGATCGGTGGAGCCGGCTTCCCGGCCTTGGCCTTGGGCGGCCAAGACCGGGGCAACCTTCGGAGGGTTCGATAACCCTTGCGTATGGCATTGGGTCGAAGTCGATGCAAGGGGGGACTGGCGAATTCGCGCCCGATCGTTCGGCGATGAGCCGTGTTTTCGGTGCGAGGGGAGCGATCCGGGTGATAGGCACGACGTGACCCCTTCGGGGGATTCTTGCGCTTCCGAGGTGAGATGAGGGCTCGTGCGGGTCGATCCTTGTTCCTGTCGCCGGCCCTTGTGGGGCCGAGCGTGGAGGAGCGTGGATGACGACTATCCGGATTGGGGAAGTGTTGGTGAATCGGGGGACGCTGAACGCCGCCCAGGTGCAGGCGATCCTTGATGAGCAGTTGCGGAGCCATCGCCCCTTCGGCGAACTGGCCGAGAACATGTACAACGTCGACCCGACCGATATCGAGCAGGCGTGGATGGAGCAGTACGCCCGCCTCACGCGGCATGTGAACGTCTTGGACGAGTCCAAGGACGCCCGGGCGATGCAGAGCATCGAGCGCCGCCAGGCGTGGCAGTTCCGGGTCGTGCCGCTGCGGTTCGACGGCCAGGAGTTGATGGTGGCGACGACGCCCGACAACCTCTGCCGGGCGCTGCGGTTCGTGACGCGGTGCTTATCGGTGCCTTGCTACATCGTGCTGACCGAGGCGAGGATGCTGGGCGAGGCGCTCGAGCGCCACTTCCCGTTGCCGGGGATGACGGCGTCGTTCGTCGGGCAGCGCGATGTGAACCCGATGGCGCTGCTGGCGGGTGAGTGACCCCCTCCGTCACTCGCCCCCGGAATGGACTCGTGACACCTCCCCCGCCCCCGGAGTTGGGACCGGGGGAGGAGGCTGGACGAGCAGTCGATCGGGCCGGATGCGGATGGCACCGAGGAGGGCGACAACGCCCGACGCGATGACCTCCGCGCCGGTCACCACCAGCGCGATGAGCGCGACGGCGTTCTCGTCGAGGCCTTGGGCGATGCCGAGGGCGGCGACGCCCATCTCGCGGAAGCCGAGGGTGCCGGCGGGGGTGACGACGCTCAGGAGGAAGTAGGTGGTGGAGAGAAGGATCGCCTGATCCAGCGGCATCACATGGTTGATGATCGCGGCGGCGGCGAGGAAGCGGCCCGCGAGGACGGCGACATCGAGGATTCGGAACACGCCGTGGCCGACGACGGCCTGCGGGTGCTGGACGATGAGGTAGGAGCCGAGGCTGAGGGTGCGAAGCCAGGTCAAGTTGTTCGAGATGCGCCCGAGGGCGACAGCGGCGATGCTGCCCAGCACGATTCCGACGATCGCGGTGGCCCACCAGAGCGCATCGAGTTGCTTGCGCCAGGTACCAGCGATGATGAGGGGGGCGAGGATGGAGATGGCGAGGGCGCCGACGGCGGCGACCCAGCCGATGAGGATGCGGAAGGGCACGCCGTCGCGCCGGTGATGGATCAGCACGCGCGCGACCAGGCTGAGTTTGAAGGGGAGGATCGAGAGGAAGGTCGAGATGGCGTTGGTGAGGATGGTGTCGAAGGGGTTGAGTCGGTGAACGGGTCGGAGGGAGATCCAGAACATCAGGCCGTTGAGGATGAGACTGGCGATGGTGAGCGCGAAGAGGGCCATGAGTTCGCTGGCCGGTGCCGCGCGCATCGCGGCGATGCTGCGCGCATTCTGCTCGCTCATCGAGAGTCGCACCGCCCAGGCAAGGAGCGCAAGGCCAAGGATCAGCCCCGCGAGTTGAAGCGCGATCCGCGC
This sequence comes from Phycisphaerales bacterium, assembly GCA_020054055.1. Taxonomy (GTDB): domain Bacteria; phylum Planctomycetota; class Phycisphaerae; order Phycisphaerales; family UBA1924; genus JAEUIV01. The sequence continues at coordinate 205 of JAGVLZ010000195.1, read as the reverse complement.
GGGGGACCACTTGCGACGGAGGTCCATCTGTTCGAGGATCGGCCCGCTGGGGGCGTGGAGGCCATCCTTGGCTGGGTCGGGCATGGTGGGATGCTAACGGGAATACTTCACCACAGAGCGGCTGTGTTGAATGTCAAGGTTGTTTGACGAGTTTCGGGTTCCATGTTTTTCCTGTGGCGAGGATGGTGTTGAGGATGGTGAGGAG
>JAGVLZ010000054.1 GCA_020054055.1 Phycisphaerales bacterium | reverse complement strand
CGTAGCCGGCGGTTGGTTTCAGGCCGTTGATGCGCCCGGACCAGTAGCGGTTGAAGCGGCCCATCAGCAGTTCGCGGACAAACTTCGCGGTCATCGATGCGAGGGCCACGGGAAGGTGCTGGGCCTCCGCTTCGACGCGGAACTCGATCCGCATGGTGCGGTCGGCGCGGACTTCGTAGACGCTCAACTGGTCGGATTCTTCGACGATGTCGGCCTTCGCCCCGATCGCCTGCGAGAGGAGCGGGCCGTAGAAGGCGCGGCCACCCTGACGATCGACCGCGACGAGGAGCGTGCTCCCCGCGGGGGTGGTCTCCCAGAGTCGGCGGAGCATCCCCCCCACCACGCCGAAACTGACGGAGGCCTTGTTCTGGAGGTGGTGATAGCGCTCGTTGAAGGTGGACTCATCCACCGCAACGCAGCGGACAAGGCGCGGGCGGACGCCGGCGGCTGCGGCCGCCCCCTGCAACTGCGCGATGAGGATGCGGAGTTGATCGGCGCTCGCGCCGCGCGGGAGCGCGGAATCTCCCGCGTACCACTCCAGCGAGCCGGGCACCCGGGTGCCGAGGCGCGTGAGGAGTTCGACCTCGTTCGCCGCGGCGGGCTGGTCGGATGCGAGTGACTCGAAGGCGAGCACGCCGCGCTCGAGATGGAAGAGTGGATCGACGCTTGCCCCCCCTACTCCTTTCAGTTCCTTTGAGTCGGCCACGGCCAACCGCCCGCGCTTGCTCGCCGCGTGGTCGCGGCAGACGGCACCCTTAAGCAGGCGCCAGAGGTCGATGGGCGCATCACTCTCGTTCGCGCTGCGCGCGGGGAGGTCGAAGAGGGTCAGCCCGACGCAGAGCGGCCCGAGGCGAGGGCCGTAGCCTGCTTCGTCGATCCCGGCGTAGAGGGTGCGCGCTTCCGGGATCGAGTGTTCAGTTTGTCCGCCCGATGGCCCCATCATTTGGGGCATTGTGGCATGAATGCGGAGTTGCAGCCCCGGCGTTCCCGTCGGTTGTTGAAATCATGATTGACCCGTGGCGAGTTGCACCCTTACAGGGTGCGGAAAAGTTCCAGGGGGGCTGGTTTCCGGGGGTGTCGAAGACTCCACCCCCGGGCTACGAACGATCAGCCCTTCGGGCTGCAAAGCAAGGTGTTATTCGTCGTCGGCGTCGGTGGGCTTGACGGTGGTCGGTGGAACCTTGGCTTCGACGACTCCTCGGCGGATCTCGGCGAAGAGTTCCGGGTTGTCCTTCAGGAATCGCTTGACGTTCTCGCGCCCCTGGCCCAGGCGGACCTCGCCGTAACTGAACCATGCGCCGGACTTCTCGATGACGTTCGCGCCGATCGCGAGGTCGAGCAGGTCGCCTGTGGCGGAGATGCCCTCATCGAACATGATGTCGAACTCGGCCTCGCGGAACGGAGGGGCCATCTTGTTCTTGACGACACGGGCGCGGACGCGGTTGCCGACGTTGACCTCGGCCTCTTTGATCGCGCTGATGCGGCGGATATCGATGCGGATCGAGGCGTAGAACTTCAGCGCCCGGCCGCCGGTGGTGGTCTCGGGGGAACCGAACATCACGCCGATCTTCTCGCGGATCTGGTTGATGAAAATGACGGTGCACTGGCTTTTGGCGATCGCGCCGGTGAGTTTTCGGAGGGCCTGGCTCATGAGGCGGGCCTGCAGTCCCATGTGGCTGTCGCCCATCTCGCCTTCGAGTTCGGCCTTGGGGACGAGGGCCGCGACGGAGTCGACGATCACGACGTCCACGGCGTTCGAGCGGACGAGGAGTTCGCAGATTTCGAGGGCCTGCTCGCCCGAATCGGGCTGTGAGACGAGGAGGTCATCGACGTTCACGCCGAGGCGTCTGGCCCACGAGGGATCGAGGGCGTGTTCGGCGTCGATGAAGGCCGCGACGCCGCCGCCCTTCTGAGAGTGGGCGGCGACCGTGAGAGCGAGAGTGGTCTTACCCGACGATTCCGGGCCGTAGATCTCGACCACGCGGCCTGCCGGGATCCCCTTGCCTCCCAGCGCGAGGTCGAGGGAAAGGGTGCCGGTCGAGATGCCTGGGATGGCGGCGTAGGCGTTCTCATCGAGGCGCATGATCGCGCCCTTGCCGAAGGTTTTTTCGATCTGCTGGATGGCGCGGCCGAGGGAGGCCGTCTTTGCTTTGTCTTCCACGATTGCCGCCGTTTCAGCCTTTTTGCTCACGTTGGACCCCTGCTTGGAACGTGGGAGCGTGCCGTTTTTGTTTTCGATTTCAGTCTCTTGCATGACCATATCCGATGCCTCCTTCGCGTACCCCTTTGGAAATGGAGTTTGGGTTTCGATAGGCTACATCGAGATATCGGCGTGTCAAGGTTGTTTGGTTGATTTTCGGAAAAGTTTTGTTAGGTGTCGGGTGAATGGGGGTTGGAAGTGGCGTTTTTGAGGCGGGAATGGGTGTTTTGTGTGCGGGGTTGCTTGGGTTTGCGCGTTTCTGCGCGCTTTGACGCGCTTCCGTTCGAGTTCTCACCACAGAGTTCACTGAGGGGCACGGGGGGAGGCTGGGGTTGGGATTTGAGATTTTGAGATTTCAGATTTGAGACTTGGATGTGAGGCGAGCGAAATGTTGAGCATGTTTCGAGATGGGCGCGCGGAAGCAGTGATGAGTAGAAGGCTTTTCGAGTGGGTGATCGGGTCGTGGCGTCCGCGTCGAGACCGTGAGGCTTCGGCGCGAACTGCCGGCTTGGTCGGAATGCCAAGAAGGGGGCAGCCGCGCTCCCGCTGGGCCGAAGAGACCCCTCCCTTACGGTCGGGATTCGTTGAGCGGCTGGGCGGTGTCGAGGACATACTCGACGCGCACGGTGTCCCCCGCGGCGCGTTCATCGGGATTCGGGAACTCGAGGGTGACTGTCCGCAGTCCGCTTGCGGGGTCTCCCACGGCTGCGATGTGATAGATGGTCGCGCCGATGGGCGGCGCGCCTTCCGGGCCGTCGAGGTCTACCTTTGCCGGCCCGCCGACGCGAAGTCGATCGGCGAGGCGGCTCGGTGTGGGCACCTCCACGCGCAGCGCGGAGATATCCACGAAGCGGAGCACGGGGGTCACCTCCCGCACCAACTCCCCCTTTGACACCGTGATCGTTTCGACGATGCCGTCGCGCGGCGCGCGGAGCGCGTAGCGTTCGACGTTCACCTCCGCCTGCTTCAACTGGAGGCGGGCTTCGTCCTGTCGTTGCCTGAAGAGTTCGTACGAGAGGCGGCTGCGCTCGGCTTCGAGGGCCTTGCGTTTCACCTCGAAGTCGGTCGCGCCGCCGCGGGAAAATGCCTCTTTCATCTGCTCGAGTTCGATCTTGCCGAGTTCCCATTCGGCCTTGGCGGCGTCGATCTCGAAGGTGCTCGTTGAGCGGATCTTCAGTTGCGCCACCTGGGCCTGCGCGTCGAGCGAGTTCAGGAGGACCATCGGCATCCCCTGTTTCACATGCTGACCTGGTTCGACGGCGACGTCCGCGACGACGCCGTTGATCTCGAAGCCGAGTTCGAGGTCGTGCCGGGCCACGGTGATGCCCTCGAAGTTCGTCTGGCCGTACACCGGCATGGTCAACGCGACCACCGCGCCGACCACGAGGCATTTCCGATGGTGATTCAGCATCTTCGCTCCTTCTGGCTCGTCCGCACGCCGAGTATGATGATACGGCTCGACGGAGTTGTTGCTCAGTCGAAGCGTGTTCTCGACGCGTCCCTGAACGTGCATGACGACAACCGCCTCATCCCCCGGCAGCGGCGCCTTCTCATCCATTCTCGCCCGGCAATGCCGGACGGCTCCCGCCGAGGCCGCGGCGGTTATTCGTCGCGACGGGGACGAACGCGTGGATGTGCTCG
>JAGVLZ010000412.1 GCA_020054055.1 Phycisphaerales bacterium | reverse complement strand
TTGATCAACGTCGTGCCGCGGCTGCTCGCCGCCGCGCCGGGACTGCACCTCGCCACGGATTTGGCGCTGCCCGGATGGTCCGGCGGACGGGAGGGGGCCACGCAAAAATGACACCGTTGAACGCACGCGGTTTTTTCCCTGCGCCCAGAGCGGGAATGGTGTTGACACCTCCCTCGTGTTCTCAACTTTTGCCCCTCTGTTTTTTTGGCTTCCTAGCTCAATGGTAGAGCAGCTGACTCTTAATCAGTAGGTTCGGGGTTCGAGTCCCCGGGGAGCCACCAGTTTCTGTTATTTGCAGTCTCTGTTTGCAGTGCGTAGCGCGCCACGCCGGCGTAGCTCAACGGTAGAGCACCTGTTTTGTAAACAGGCGGTTGCGGGTTCGAATCCAGTCGCCGGCTCCATCCCGTTCGAGTGGCCGGCGTTTCACCCCGCGCGCGAAGCACGTCTCACTTGCCACTGCCTGGTGGTGTAATGGTAGCACAGCAGATTCTGACTCTGCTTGTCTAGGTTCGAGTCCTAGCCGGGCAGCCATGTGCGCAGAACACTCGCGGAGGACTTGAATGCGCATTGACAGGGTAAAGTGATTCTCAAACAAATCAGCTTCCGCACACACCTCTTGCCCCGTAGTAACATCCCCGATCCCCCTTCAGGCCGGCCTGCAACAAAGGCGGGCGCAGCGCGTCTAACCGCTGGCCGCCATCCGAGCCTCCCCTAATTTTCGGCCGCTTCTGCACGTCTAACAGTCGTTCTTCGACAAATCTCAATCCCTACCAAAATCGCACTATGATCACTGCACACATGCCCCTGGCGTTCCTGATGAATCAGACTCCGATGGAGTTGTTTAAGCACGGCGGCTACATTATGTGGCCGATCCTGCTCGTCTCCTTCCTGCTCATCACGGTCGCGGTCGAGCGCATCATCTTCATCGTCCGCGAGAGCTCGCGCCGCGATCCCGAAGTCGTCGAGAAGATGATGGAAAAGGTCGAGACGGGCGACATCGACGGTGCCGTCGACCTCGGCAAGAAGAGCCAGGACTTCGTCGCGCGCATCATGGTTTACGCGCTCACGCACAAGGAGCACTCGCTCGGCAACGCGTTCACCCGCGCCGCCAACCAGGAACTCCTCCGCTTCTCGCAGGGCCTGCCCACGCTCGACACCTGCATCACCGCCGCCCCCCTCCTCGGCCTCCTCGGCACGGTCACGGGCATGATGAACACCTTCGGCGCCCTCTCGGGCGGCGACATCGCTTCGGCGGCCGGCCAGATCACCGGCGGCGTGGCCGAGGCGCTCATCGCGACGGCCTGCTGTCTCGCGATCGCCATCATGGGCCTGCTCCCCTACAACTATCTCAACGCCCGCCTCGAAGAGGCCCGCCACGAAGTCGAGGACGCCTCGAACTCGCTCGAGATCATCATCAACAAGGAAAAGGTTAACCGCTAAGCGGCAGCCTCGCGCTCCGCGTAACCTCAACCCCTTACCGACATGCACGGTGGTGGTGGTGGACAAGGCCCCGGCGGCACCAAGAAGGCCCGCATTGAGATCATCCCGCTCATTGACGTCATCTTCTTCCTGCTCGCGACGTTCGTCCTGTTCACTCTTTCTCTCAACAAGTCGAACGGCCTGAACGTTCAATTGCCCGTCTCGGCGACCAGCGAGCCCCGCGACCCCGCCGGCTCGGTGACCGTCACGGTCACCGACGAAGGCACGCTGGCCTGGAACAAGGATCTCGTCACCCTCGACGAGTTTCTCCAGCGCCTGCAGCAGTTCCGCGCCCAGGAACCCGACGGCCGCATCCTCATCAACGGCGACGAGCGCGCCTTCTTTGCCCAAGCGATCTACGTGTTCGATGAAGCCCGCAAGGCGGGTTTCACCAAGGTCTTTATCGAGACCCGCGTCCGCTGAGCCTAAGAAATCCGCGTCTCCCGCGTCATCACTTCAGCAGCCCTCATCCCCATGGAAGGCACCAAGATCAAAGTCGCCAAACTGAAGAAGGCCCGCATTGAGATCATCCCTCTCATTGACGTCATCTTCTTCCTCCTCGCGACGTTCGTGCTGTTCACGCTCTCGCTGAACCGCATCCAATCCGTTCCCGTCGATCTCCCGACCGGCGTTCCGCCCCCGAGTGGGGCCAAGCCCGAGGAGCCGACGACCATCCAGGTTTCGGAACAGGGCAACATCTTCTGGAACCGCGAGCTCATCGACCTGCAGGAACTCCCCGCCCGCATCGCGCACTACAAGACCATGACCGAGGATCCCAAGATCCTCATCGCCGGCGACGAGAAGGCGCGCTTCGGCGCCACCGTCCAGGTGCTGGATGAAGTGCGCAAAGCCGGCATCGAAAAGTTCTCGGTCGAAACCCGCACCCGCCCCACGGGCAAGTAACGCATGAACAGAGACCTTATCATCGGCCTGGTCGTCTCCATCGGCCTCCACGTCACCTTCCTCTACGGCTTCAACACCAAGCCGCCTCCCAAAGCCAAGGCCGCCGAGGAGAAGGTCGAAATCATCCAGATGGAGATGCCCGAGATCGAGCCCGAGAAGGAGGAGACCGTCGAGGAACTCACCGAGGAAGCGCCGACCAACCAGCTCGCCCCGCCGAGCCTCGTCGACGTCCCGTCGGTTTCCGTCACCGCCTTCACCCA
>JAGVLZ010000250.1 GCA_020054055.1 Phycisphaerales bacterium | reverse complement strand
GGTCGAGGCGTTCCTCGCGCGGCGAATCCCCTTCGGCCGGATCGCGGAACTGTCGGCGGCGGCGCTGGATGCGGTGGGCTCGTCGCCGATCCGGTCTTTGAGCGATGTGCTGGAGGCGGATCGGGAGGCGCGAAGGTTTGTGGCTTCGCAGATGACATCCTCGACCGTTTTTTGAACAAAGACTTTATGAATTGAGATTCGTAAAATCATTGCTCATAGGCGTTTACGATTATTTTCTATAGACTATGAAATTTGTCTTGACAAATCAATTATTCGATATATAGTTGATTCATGTCGGCTGTCCTTCGTCAACTCGACCTCCTCTCGGACCCAGCCGCCGCCGCGGCCTGTCTGGACCCTTTCCGCCGACGCCTCCTCGGCCTCCTTTCCGCGCCGGGATCGGCGACCGCGCTCGCCAAGGAAGTGGACCTGCCGCGCCAGAAGGTCAACTACCACCTCCGCGAGATGCAACGGCTGGGGCTGGTGCGCGAAGTGGGCACGAAGCAGCGTCGCGGATGCGTCGAGAGGCTGGTGCAGGCCACCGCTTCCCACTATGTCGTGAGCCCCGAAGTATTCGGCACACTGAGCCCCGACCCGGCTTCCATAAAGGACCGCTTCAGTTGGGCGTACCTCGTGGCGCTCGCGGCCCGGGCCATCCGCGAACTCTCGGTACTCCGGCAGCGTGCCGACTCGGTGCGCCAGCCGCTGCCGACCTTCTCCATGAGCGTTGACATCCGCTTCAAGGACCAGCAAGCCTTGCACGCGTTCAGCGAGGAACTGACCAACCACATCGCCGCGCTGAGCGCCAAGCACCACGACGAGCGCGCGGAAGACGGGCGGTTCTTCCGTTTTTTTCTCGGCGCTCACCCCGCCGTCACCAAGTCGGAGGGCGAGGCGCGTGCCGAAGCAGCCGCGGCCACGCCGGCCGGAAACAATCACGATGCACTGAAGGAGGCCTACGAATGAACCGCACCCGATCCGCCGCCCTCGTTCTCGCACTCATCTCGGCGGGCACGTTGCTCGCCGGCTCCCCCACCCCGAACTCACCGGAGAGTATCCCCATGAGCCACGCCGACCAACCCAAGCGCGCCGCCGAGATCGTCAAGCACCTGCAAGCCCCCGTTGACGCCGTCTGGAAGGCGCTCACCGACGCCGACGAACTCACACGGTGGTTCCCGCTCGATGCACGCGTGAAGCCCGGCGTCGGCGGGTCGATGTTCTGCTCGTGGCGGAACGAGTACCAGTTCGATTCCCCCATCACGATCTGGGAACCCAACAAGCACCTCCGCGTCCTGTGGGGCCCGGCCGACGCGCCCGAGCCCGACCTCTTCGGCGTCGACTACTTCCTCCACGCGCAGGACGACGGCACGACCGTGCTCCGCCTCGTCCACTTCGGCTTCGGCACCGGCCCTCAATGGGACGGCATGTACGACGGCGTCACCCGCGGCTGGGGGCACATGATGTTCGCCCTCGACAACTACCTCGCCAGGCACCGGGGCACGCCGCGCCATGCCGTCTACCTCTCCAAAAAGATCGAGAACGGCGACAAGCACGCCGCGCTCAGGAAACTCTTCTCGAAAGAGGGCCTCTTCGAGGACTCCTCTCTCTTGAACGCCAAGCCCGGCGATCGCTTCCGCGCCAGGCTCACCAACGGCGAAGAAATCTCCGGCACCGTGCGGCGGGTCATCCCCGGCGTGTATTTCGAGGCGATGATCGAATCGCTCAATCACTCCACCCTCGCCGTCCAGACCGACCCCTGCAAAGACGGAGAGGGGGATGTTCTCGCGATCACCCTCTCGACCTACGGCCTCGATGCGGCCCGGTTCGCCACGATGGAAAAGCAATGGACCGCCGCGGTCGAACGCTCCGCCAAAGTGAAGTGATCCCCGCAACCCGGCCGGGGCGAGAGGCCGCGGAAGTTGTCCCCCTGAGTCCAGCGCGGCACAATGGCCGCATGGCGACGCCCACTCCTCAACGCTGGATCGACGTGACCGCCGACTCACCGATGGCGCTCCTCGAACGCCGCCGCGTCGTCGGCGAAAAAGTGATGATCTCGCACGTCACGCTTCACCAGGGGTGCGATGTGCCGATTCACTCGCACGAGAACGAGCAGTTCACCTGCGTCATGTCCGGGCGGCTGGAGTTCACGCTTGGCGATGAGCGGCGGAAGGTGATGGTGAACGCGGGGGAGGTGCTGCACCTGCCCGGCAACTTGCCGCACGGCGCGTACGCGCCGGAGGAGACGACGGTGCTGGATGTGTTCGCGCCGCCGAGCGCGGGGACGGGGATTGATCGGAGGTAGTCGCGCGCGACCACGGGACTCGCAGACTCGTCCCGAGCGTTGGGGGGGGCGCGGTTTATTCATGCCCATATACTCTCCCCATGAGAGCCGTCGTCACCGGTCAGATCGGGATGGACAAGAAGCAGTACCTGCAGGCCGCCGTGGATTTCGCGGGGGGGCAGGGGGAGCCGGTCACGCTCTTCAACATCGGCGACATGATGTACGCCGAGGCGCGGGACATCACGCAGGGGCGGATCCTCGACCTGCCGTGGTCGCGCCTGTCGTCACTCCGGCGCGCGGCGTTCAAGGATGTCATCTCGCAGTCGCGCGATCAGAAGCATGTGATCGTGAACACGCACGCCACCTTCCGCTGGCGCCACGGCCTCTTCTCCGCCTTCGACTTCGACCAGATGCACATGCTGGCCCCGGACCTCTTCATCTGCCTCGTGGACAACATCGAGGTGGTCCATCACAAACTCCATCGCGACCACGACATCGACGCGACGCTGAAGGACTGCATGGTCTGGCGCGAAGAAGAGATCCTCGCGACGGAACTGATGTCGCAGGCGCTGCACAAGCCCTTCTACATCCTCTCGCGCGGCCGGCACCTGCCCACAACCTCGACGATGTTCCGCCTCGCCTGCCGACCCGCGATGAAGAAGGTCTACCCCTCCTTCCCCATGAGCCATGTGGTGGACATGCCCGATGTGTTGAAGGAAATCGACGAGTTCCGCGCGGAACTGGCCAAGCACTTTGTGACGTTCGATCCGGGCGATGTCGATGAGAAGTTGCTGCTCGAGCGGGCGCTGGCGGCGTCGCGCGAGGGGAACGTGGACAAATACCTGGAGGTCGCGCCGCACTCCTTCGGCGGGTCAAAGGATGCCAAGGCCGAGCCCATCCGCGTCCGCGTCCGCGAGGTGCTCGACATCGCGGGGGACATCGACGGCCAGATCTACATGCGGGACTTCAAGCTCATCGATCAGTCCGACATGATCGTCAGCCTGATCCCCGAACTCCCCGGCGGGAACCCCGGCCTCTCCAGCGGCGTCGAGCGAGAACTCCAGCACGCCTTCGAGCACACGAAAGAGGTCTACGTCGTCTGGAAGCCCAAGAAGCACCCATCCCCCTTTATCACCGAGACCGCCACGAAGATTTTCAAGAGCGTGCCGGAGGCGCTGGCGCACTTCGAGGCCTCGGGGATGTTCGCACCGAGGAACCTGTTCGGGCACTGAGGGGCGGGCGGCTCGTCGAACTCCCGTATTCCCGGATAAAACCCCGCCGATTCTCTGGCCGCGGCACGATTCGTGTTGTAGGTTGGAAGATGCCCGGGCGATGCCTCAGGTCGCGCGGCACTGGAGCGGCACCATGCAGATCGTGAAAGCGATCGTGGCCGCGCTGGCCTTTTCGTCTTCCGCGCTCGCGCAGTTTGAGAGCGCGGCCATCGACGCCGAGGTCTACGCGTCCGCCGACCTCTACGACGGGACCGGCGGCGACAGCCAGTCCTCCGGCGGGCCCTTCTCCGGGTTCTACGGCGGGTTGACCGGCTCGTTCGTCGCGTACGTCCCGCTGGGCGACTCGTACGCGCAGGGCGATGCGGGCCAGAGCACTTCTTTCACGCCGACCACGATCGTGAGCAACGCAAGCGTCGGCAGCGACGTGGACTATCAGGGCGGGTCGCTCTCGAAGGGGGTCGCATCGGGGCTTTCGACGCTCACGGTTCGGTTCACGATCACCGAGGCGACTCCGTGGACCATCTCCGGTTCCGTCGCGGGGACGCACGCGGGCGGGTCGGTCTCGCTGTATCAGGTCGCCCCCGCGCGGAGCGCGCCGGTCTTCTACTTCGATTCGATCGGGATGCCGTTTTTCGAGAATGAGACCGGGATGATCCAGCCGGGGACATACCAGTTCAACGCGAACATCAGCGCCTTCACGAACGCGAACGACGGCTTCGGCGGCCTCTTCGCGGGCGCCTCGTGGGACTTCACGTTCTCGCTGGCCACCCCGCCGCCGCCATTCTGCCCCGGCGATGCCGACGGGAACGGCGAGGTCAACTTCGCGGACATCACCAATGTCCTGGCGAACTTCGGCATGGACTATTCGCCCGGCACGGGGCCGGGCGACGCCGACCGCAACAGCGTGGTCAACTTTGCCGACGTCACCAATGTGCTCGCGAACTTCGGCGTGCCGTGCCCGTGAGACCACGCGACTCGAAGACTCGTCCCGAGCGTTGGATGCGATCCCCAAAAAGCAGAGCGCGCCCCAGGTCCGTGCCGCGTGACCCGAAGCGCGCTCCACCACAGAAGGAAGGACTCAGGTATCCGTCAAGGCGGAGGCGGCTCGGCCGTGAGACACCGCGAGGGGTTGCACACACCTCGTCCTCGCGCGACCGAGACGCACTCATGGGCGATGCCTTGCCGGGACGTGTCGAATCCGTGCATCGGGGCGGCGTTCTCTCTCCGCTCCATGCCAAACTCACCCTATGCATGAGACCGAGCGTGCCGGACTTCCAAACTCCGGAACACTCTTCGCACGATCCCCGGAGGCGGTTTCATTAAAAAACCGCGTTTCCGCCCGAACGAGCCCCGCGCGCAAGCAAGGGGTCTTTGCGTCAGTCCAACGATCGCCCCGTCCGCGACCACCGCGGCAGGTACCACCGCGAATAGTCGAGCGAGATCACGACCCGGCTCGATCGGCCGACGATCGACTCACGCGGCACAAAGCCGAAATACCGTGAGTCCGCCGATTGATCGCGGTTATCGCCCATCGCAAGGTAGTGACCCGGCGGAACGGTGACCGGCAAGAAGGTCCGTTGCGCCGGGTTCTTATGCGTATAGGTGGTCAGCGCGAAGGTCTGGTCGGTGTGGCAGGTCTCACAGCGCGCCCCGAGCTGCCCGCGGTGCACGTCGGTGTGGCAGAT
>JAGVLZ010000022.1 GCA_020054055.1 Phycisphaerales bacterium | reverse complement strand
GTCGGCAAAGCCGTCGTTGTTCACATCCCCCGCGCTGTCCACCGACCTCCCCGCCTCGTCGCCGCTGCCGAATCCGACGAGTGCCATGTAGGAGGTGTAGTCCACTTGCGCGTGCGCGCGTGGCGCCGCCGCGAGCGCGAGCGCGCTGATGACGCCGAGACGGAGGTGCGTGCCGAAGTTCATGGTGTGCTCCTCGCTGGGGGCGATCGGGTGGCCGCGGGGACCTCGGGCCGCGCGTGAACAGCATGCCACGGGCGAGTTTCCGCGGGGACAGGATGCCTCCAGGTTCAATCCGAAATCCGGAGCGAGAGCCATCATCCGGCGTACAGACTCCGATCGGGGAGCCGCTTCGCCTCGGGCGGGTGGCACGGGCGAAGAGGTTGTTGACTCGGGTGCCGCGGTTCAGCCGCCTTGGGCTGGGCCGTGCTCCCCTTCTCAGTGCCCCATCGATGCGAAGAGGAAGTAGCAGGGGTAGCACGGTCGAAGTGAGGACACCTCGACGCGTGGCGGCCGCAGGGGTTTGGTGTGCCAGCCGCCCATGCTTGTGCCGAGCCACCCCCCGGAGCATGCCACCCGGGGAAAGGGAACAAGCAGGGCACCCGGCGCGCTACTATTTACGATACCTTTCGTGCCAAGGAGCGCACTACACGTCGCGGCAAGCGCCCGAACTGCAAAAACAATCAAGCGAAATGATCCACATCCCACCAAGTGCACAAGACTTCTATGACCAAGAAGACATCGTTGCCAAGCTATACACGCTGCATTCCCTAGAAACTCGTTCGCCCTATCGCCCAGCACTTGCTAGTGCGAGTATGCCTTTCTGGCACCGGATCTCGGCTGCTATCGAGAATCTCCCGGAGGAGCATCAGCCGGGTGCCATGGCGCTCTTCGCGAACTCGTTTTATCTAACTCAACCGATGATGGATGCTGGTTGGCAGTGCTTGGCTGCCCTGCTTTGTCAATATCTTGACTGCGATCTTACAGCACTCCCTGCTCGCGTCGCCTTCTTTCAACAACGAGACGAAGTTTTTCTTGAGCACTTCCAGCGGGTCAACAACCTGCCCGGACGCGAGGACAAGGGCAGATTCCCACCACTTCACACGCCTGAAGCCTTTGTGAGTGCGGCTGATCCTGCTTCTCACGATCACAGCACTGCGCAACAACTCTTCGACCGCCCGTATTGGGTGTTATTGACCGACCTTTCGATGAGCGGCACCACTGTCAACTCCGATCTCGACAAACTGGAATCTGTTCGGCGGAAACACTCCCTACGGCTCCGCGAGACTCAAGTCATTGTATGCACCGTCGTGTTAACATCTGATGCGCGCACGCGCATACTAGGGAAAACCGCTTCATCCAATCTGCATTATGCCTACTATTTGGATGAAAGTCTCAAACTCACTTCCGAAGAATGTGCTCTGTTTGCTTGTGATGCCACCCGCAATCGCGTATTGAGTCTCTGCGAATGGTACTACAAAACGATCTTCATTCACGACCCCGATCAGGGGCAGGCAATTGAAGACTCACAGAGTCGGTTTCATGTTGATATGCGATATGGATTTGCGGGCGGAGCTTACGCTCTCGTGACCCACGCCAACTGTCCAAATAACTCAGTTCCTCTGCTTTGGCATAACCCGGCGAGTTCGCTCTTTGTTCCACCCTATCGCGGCCCATGGCCGCGCCTATTGCCCAGAGTTGTGTCAGCGGCCCACTCGCTAGTGCCACCATTGAATTCCGCCAATCCTGAAACACCACATCTGTGAAGTATAATCTGCGACACATACCGGAGACCAGTATCGCCGGTGCGATACTCGACAACCGCCACCCCATCATCTATGTATGCGCATGTAATTTTGAAGAGAGGTCCGTGCATGGATTGCGAATTATTCTACGACATCTTGGGATCGCGGGCTCGCTGCGTTCGGCTATTGTGTGTCAGGTGCGGAGCGACAACCTGCCGACGGTGCTTTCCAATTTGTCGGTAAGCAACAGATTGAAGATGGAAGACTTGCTGAAAGTCGGCCCGTTTACTGGTGCCTTTGTTACGGTAGACTATTCGGCGGTTCCACCGAACACGGAAGAGTTAGTCCGCGAACTTCGTCGCGCTCCGCTTGGATCCAGAATCTGCGTCGACTGTTCGTGCTTTCCGCGCCGCGTATTATGGGCTATACTGGATGAGGCGCTGAAACGTCGGTTTGAACTATTCGTTCTGTATGTATCGGCCAAGAGATATCCCGCTTCGAGAGTATCCTCAGCGGGCGAACTGGTCGGAATTCTGTCCAATGAGACTTTGGAGATGGTTAAGGCTAGTATTCGTGACCAAAGCCAAGCCTATGCTATGTGTGTCGTTCCCTCGGTTCGTAGTGGCGAAGCGCTGAGGTGCTGGCGAGCGCTCTGCAAAGGCGCAGGAATGAAACATATACTCGCTTACATTCCTCGGCACAATGTTCGCTTGGGAATGACACTTCTCAGGACGAATTGGCCCCTTTGGAAAGATCCGAGCACTATCGACGGAGAATGCATAGTGTATTTTCCAACGCTTCCGCAGGGTGTCCGTGCATTGAGAGATGTGTGCGATCGCGCCGCGCGAGCAAAGCTGCCGGTGCTTTTCGCTCCTCTCGGGCCCAAGCCGCTCGGGTTGGCTGCCATGTTATTTGCAAAGGAGTTAAGACATACAGACGGTTGTTCGGATGTGTTCCCCGTGTCAACGGTGGAGGCGGATGGAGTTTACTCACTTGGGTATGTGGATGAACCCACTTTGTTCAAGATCGATATAGAACAGTAGGATCTGAATGTGCCTGTTTAGCAAGAGGTTGGTTCGGCTGAAGATCTGCGATATCAAGTCGCTTGGATTTGCGGCCGATGCAACATTGCTTGGCGTGGACGGCATCGGAATGCATTATTGGTCGTGGAACGATGGGACCACAAAAGGTGACGATAAGAAGCGACTGTTTAGAAGCATTGGTAAACTGCTTAAGCGCAGTGACGTGTCTCTGGTGCTCCTCACTGATGTACCGGAATCGGAATTTATTTTGAGAACGATTGAGTCCATACCGGTATCAGCGATTCAGCTAAACTGTTGGGTAGATTTGGCAACTCTCGGAGCAACCCGAAAGCGGATCGCTAAAGCAAGAGCAGGGCTGCGATGGATCGGCGTGGTGCCGGCAAGCAAGCATGAGCTTAGTGAGGACAAGCGAGCCATGTATGTCCGGAGATTGAGCGAGATTGTCGATCTGCTGATATGCGATTCTAGCCTGAAGGGCGGATCAGGGCAGCGCGGTGATTGGGGTATCGCGGCTGAGTGCGTTGCCACCAGTCAGGTCCCGGTCTTATTGGCAGGCGGGATTCGAATGGAGGACATGCGAGACGCAAGGCGAATTACGAATTGCGCCGGATTCGACATTGAGTCCAGCGCTCGATCGCGCTGGCCTGGAGGTAGTGCGGTGGAGAGCGTTCTCGCTGTGCAGCAAATCGTCCAAGAAAGAGATCGGCTGGAACTAGATCACTCAACGCGGGCGAGCACCGATTCGTGAAGACAGTATACCAGAAGTGTGGGACTATTGATCCCATGCGGTGCGCAGGATTCCATGCGGTCAGGCAGGAATCACTCCCCCTGATCCAATACCGCCATAAACGCCTCCTGCGGGATCTCCACGCTCCCGATCGCCTTCATCCTCTTCTTGCCTTCCTTCTGCTTTTCAAGCAGTTTCCGCTTGCGGGAGACGTCGCCGCCGTAGCACTTGGCCGTCACGTTTTTACCCATGCTCTTGATGGTTTCGCGGGCGACGACCTTGCCGCCGATGGCGGCCTGGAGGGGGATCTCGAACTGGTGGCGGGGGATCTCTTCTTTGAGGCGGACGAGGAGTTGGCGGCCGCGGTACTCGGCGTTGTCGCGGTGGCAGATGAGGCTGAGCGCTTCCACGATGTCGCCGTTGATGAGGATGTCCACCTTGGCGAGGCGGTCGACCTTGAAGCCGACGAGGTGGTAATCCATCGTGCCGTAGCCGCGGGTCATGGACTTCAGTTTGTCGAAGAAGTCGTAGATGATCTCGGCGAGGGGAACCTCGTAGACGAGGATCTGTCGTGATTCGGAGACGACGGTCTGGGCTTTGTAGATGCCGCGCCGGTTGCCGCAGAGGGCCATGACGTCGCCGATGAACTCTTTGGGGACGATGATTTCCAGCCGCACGATCGGTTCGCGAAGTTCCTTCCAGACGGAGGGGTCGGGGAGTTCGGCGGGGTTGTTGATTTCGAGAACTTCGCCGGCGGTGGTCTCGAGTTCGTAGGAGACGGTGGGTGCGGTCTGGATGATCTCGACGCCCCCTTCGCGTTCGAGGCGCTCCTGGATGATGTCCATGTGCAGGAGGCCGAGGAACCCGCAGCGGAAGCCGAAGCCGAGGGCTTCGGAGTGGACGGGGTGGAAGGTGAAGGAGGCATCGTTGAGGGAGAGTTTTTCCATCGCCTCGCGGAGTTCCTCGAAGTCGTTGCCCTTGGCTTCGGCGCCGGAGGTCGGATAGAAGTCGCAGAAGACCATCTGCCTCGGCTCTTTGTAGCCGGGGAGCGCTTCGGGGGCGGGGTCGTTGTCGATGGTGATGGTGTCGCCGACGCGAACATCTTTGAGCGTTTTGATGTTGGCGACGAGGTAGCCGGTTTCGCCGGGGCCGAGCCCTTCCGGGCCGCATTTCACGGGCTTGGGTGTGTACTTGCCGAGTTCGGTGGCGTTCCAGGTTCGGCCGGTGCCCATCATGCGGATCTTGTCGCCCGCTTTGAGTCGGCCGTCGAAGACGCGGATGTAGATGACGACGCCGCGGTAGTCGTCGTAGTGCGAATCGAAGATGAGGGCGCGCGTCTGTTTGATGAGCGAGGGGCGCGGCGGGGGGAGTTTGTCGCAGATCGCGGCCAGCAGTTCGGGGAGGCCGAACCCGGTCTTGGCGGAGACGAGGATACAGTCCTCGGCGGGAAGGCCCAGCACCTGCTCGATCTCCATCGCCACCTTGTCCGGGTCGGCGGAGGGGAGGTCGATCTTGTTCACAACCGGGATCAGTTCGAGGTTGTTCTCGATCGCCATGTAAGCGTTGGCGACGGTCTGGGCCTCGACCCCCTGCGTGGAATCGACGACAAGGATCGCGCCCTCGCAGGCGGTGAGGGCGCGGGAGACTTCGTATGAAAAATCGACGTGCCCCGGCGTGTCGATGAAGTTCAGCATGTAGTTCTCGCCCTTGTGGACGTGCTGAACGGTGACGGCGGAGGCCTTGATGGTGATGCCGCGCTCGCGCTCGAGGTCCATCGAGTCGAGGATCTGCTCGCGCGCCTCGCGATCGCTGACGGCGTGGGTGGATTGGAGGAGTCGATCGGCGAGGGTGGACTTGCCGTGGTCGATGTGGGCGATGATGGAGAAGTTGCGGATGGGCATGGGGGACAGGTGTCAGGTAACGGAAAACAGGAGACAGCGAAGAAAACAGAGGGAATCCACTGAGCGGGGGGGAGATCATAGCCGGGCCGGGCGTGGTCCTGACAGGTGGCGAACAGGATTTCGGCGGCGGCGCGTAACGCGGCTCTTTCGGCGGACGTAGACGGTGGTGTGGAAGGCGTGGGGATGTGCTTCCCAACAATGACCTGTGGCGGAACAAGGAGATGGGCCATGCGGCGAGCAATGATGAATGCGGCGATGATCGCGGTGTGCGCGGGGGCGGCGAGCGCCGGGCCTCTGATGACGGAGCGCGTGCTGCCCGATGCGACATGGGTGGTCCACATCGATATCGAGGCGATCGTCGGCTCGAACTTCGGCCGAATGATGCTCGACGGCCCGATCGGCGGCGAGATCCGCGCCGAACTGGCCGAGGACGCGATGGAGGAACTCGGCATCGACCCGCTGAAGGACCTGCGCGGCGTGACGATCTTCGGTCACGGTGAGGTCGAGGAGCAGGCGGTGGTGGTCATCAGCGCGACCGACGCGATCGATGTGCCGCTGTCCAAACTCCCGACGATCGTCGAGGGGTATTCGGAGATCCGCGAGGGGAACCGCGTGGTGCATTCGTGGGATGACGACGGGCAGAAGATGTATGTGTACGCCTCACCGGGCAAGGCGCCGGGCGAGCGCGTCGTACTCTTCTCCGGGAACATCGACGAACTGAAGCGCGGGATGGTGCGCTTCGAAGCGGCCGGAGCCGATGTCGCCCCCGTCATCGAACGCAAGCGCCCGCAGGCGGGATCGTTCTTCTATTTCTCGGCTGACGAGATCCCGAACCTGATTGAGGATGAGGACGAGCCCGCCTCGGCAATCCTCCGCTACGCGCAGGGCATCACGATCGACGCGGGTGAGAACGGGAACGAACTGAGCGTGGAGGCGCGCGTCTCGACCGCGGGGGCGGAAGAGGCGAACACGATGCTCCAGGTGGTGCAGGGGATGATGGCGCTCGGGCGCATCGCCGCGAGCAGCGAGCCGGACCTGCAGCCCCTCTTGAAACTCGCCGATGGATTCCGCGCCGGGGCCGATGGGGCCTCGCTGAATCTTTCGGTGCGGATCGACTCGGCCGCGCTCCAGCAGGCGCTCCAGGCGATCGAGGATCACCACGAGGACCATGAGGATGCGGGCGAGGACGATCATGGAGACGAGGCCCAACGGGAAATCCACGAGCACCTGAAGAAGATCCATGAGGGCGACCGCAAAGGAGGGAAGCAGCCCGAGTGACCCCG
>JAGVLZ010000068.1 GCA_020054055.1 Phycisphaerales bacterium | reverse complement strand
CGCCCGCGCCATTGCGGGATTGCCCGTTTTCACATTCATTTTGTGATTTGCGAACTCGGAACCACGACAAATCCGCCGGAACTCAGGCGGTTTGGACCCGCCTCGACAGGATCACGCTGCGGTAGTTGGTGTAGGGCCACTGCCAGTGCCCGACCTGCGCGAAGCCGAGGCGAACGTAAAAGTTCAGCAACTCCGTGTCCGGCTCGGCCATGCTGAGCGCGAGTTCCGTATAGCCGAGTTCGCGGGCGCGGGACTCCGCCGCTTCGAGCAGCAACCGCCCGATGCCCCGCCCCTGGCAATCAGGATCGACCGCAAAGAGCGAAAAGTGAGCGACATGCGGTTCGAGGAAGTGTGAAGGGAACGCCGCTTCCTCCTTCTCATTCAGCAGGATCATGCCGACGAGCCGCCCCTCCGACTGGGCGACGAGCGTTTCGCCGGAGGTCGTCCGCTGACGCGTGACATCTTCCGTCTGCCTCCCCGCCAGCGGCCTCAGCCCCATCTCCACCTGCTTGCGATAGGCGCGGTGCAGCAGCGCCGTCAGCGCCGCCATCGAATCGGACTCCTTCAGCGGACGCGCGCTCACCGCCGGCACGGCGACGGGACGGAAAGATGGATCGACGCTCTTCTTCACGAGCGCCCAGTGTAGACTCGAACCAGATGCGACGCCGCTACGCCGATCTCCTGACATACACCTCGCCGATTTTCGCGAGTGCATCGAGATCGCCAGCGTCCACGAGCCGCTGTACCTCTTCCATCCATCGGACAACGCCCGCCTCCAGGCATGGCTCGGAAGGATCCTCGTCTGGAATCACCGCTTCAACGCTTCCGCGCACCGCCACCTGTTCCGAGTGGATCCACTTGTGCAACTTGATTCGTTCGCCGGGGATCTTCATGGCGGTTCTTCTCAGATCACCGAATCCCGGCTCGACAGATTGTGCGCCGGCGCCGTGTTCAGCGTCACCAGCTTCGTCTCCTGCAACTTCTTCGCGGTGTCGGGATCGACGTAATCGGAATGGCAGGTGAGTTTCGATTCCGAGGAAGACCCGGCGCTGGCGCTTGGGGCTCTGTCGGTCATCACCTTCTTCGTCTTGCTCGCGAGCGCATGGATCTCCGCGGGCGAGAGCACGCCGCGCTGCTTCAGCGTCTCCTGCTGCTCCGGCGTCAGCGCATCGGTCTTCCGCGGCGCGCCGGGCTTCGTGTGGTCCGCACCGCCCATCCGCTCGAACCCGTCGGCCTTGCCGCTGGCGAACTCCTGGATCTCCTTGCTGATCCGCACGCTGCACCAGTCGTGCCCGCACATCGCGCAGAAGTCCGTATCGACATCCAGGTCCTCATCGTGCAGGGCCCGCGCGAACTCCGGGTCGAAGGACAACTCGAAATGCTTCTCCCAGTTCAGCGCCGCCCGCGCCTTGGTCAGCGCATCATCGCGGTCCCGCGAGCCCGGGATCCCCAGTGCGACATCCGCCGCGTGCGCCGCGATCTTGTACGCGATGCACCCCTGTTTCACATCATCCTTCTTCGGCAGTCCCAGATGCTCCTTGGGCGTGACATAGCACAGCATCGCCGCGCCGTGGTACCCCGCGGCCGTGGCGCCGATGCAACTCGTGATGTGGTCGTACCCCGGGAACATATCCGTCACCAGCGGCCCGAGCACATAGAAGGGCGCGCCGTGGCACAGCGTCCGCTGCAACTTCATGTTGTATTCGATCTGGTCGAACGGCACATGCCCCGGCCCCTCCACCATCACCTGCACACCGCGGGCCCACGCTCGCTCCGTCAACTCGCCGATCGTCTCGAGTTCCGCGAGTTGCGCCCGATCGGTCGCATCCGCCAGCCCGCCCGGACGCAGCCCGTCACCGATCGAGAACGAAACGTCGGAGAGGCGCATCAGGTCGCAGATCTCATCCCACATCTCGTACATTGGGTTGTCGCGGTTGTGAACCAGCATCCACTTGGCGAGCAACGACCCGCCGCGCGACACGATCCCGATCAGCCGGTCCTTCACATACTTCAGGTGCCCGCGCCGCACCCCCGCGTGGATCGTGAAGTAGTCCACCCCCTGCCGCGCCTGGTGCTCGAGTGTTTCGAGGATCACCTTCCGCATCAGCGGCGGCGTCAGGTCCTCCAGCCGGCGCCCGATGATCATCGAGTAGATCGGCACCGTGCCGATCGGCACCGTCGACTCGCGGATGATCGCCTCGCGGCAGGCATCCAGGTCGCCGCCGGTGGAGAGGTCCATCACCGTGTCGGCCCCCCACTTCTCCGCCCATCTCAGTTTCTCGACTTCCTCTTCGGTGCCGGAGGAAACGGGCGATGCCCCCATGTTCGCGTTCACCTTCGTCAGCCCCGCGCGCCCGATGCACATCGGGTCCAACTTGAACTTCAGGTGATTGATGTTCGCGGGGATGATCATCCGCCCCGCCGCCACCTCATCGCGCACCTGCTCCGCCGTCAGGTGCCGCTCGCGCTCCGCGACGCGCTTCATCTGAGGCGTGACGATCCCGAGTCGCGCGTGCTCCAACTGCGTCACCGCTCTGCGCTTCCACGCATCACCAACTTCCGGGGGCGGCATGAAATCCCACGCCGTCTTCGTCGAAGGCGCCGGCATCCCCGGCGTGTCCGGCGACGAGAACATCATCGCCCCGCCGACATCCGGCGCGTGCGCGAACGAGCCGGGGGTGGTCCCCTCGCGGAGCGTCGAAGGATTCTGAGCGCCGCGGAGCGGCAGCGTGTAACGATCAGCAGTGTGACTCATGGTCGCGTTCCCTACGCCGGTGCAAACCGGATCAGGTTCAACGGGTGCATCTCAGGCCGCATCGGCGGCCGCCCCGAGCGTTCGCTCACATTCTACTCGAATGACCAACTCTTTATCGCTTCCCCACCCGCGGCACCATGTCCCCCGCATCAATGTAGACGTCCACCACCTGCCCCGGATACATCGGCGGCGCATCCGCCGGCGGCTCGGCCCGGAAGATCACATCCACCACGCGCGTGTCCACCAGTTCCGTGCTCGCCCCCGAAATGTGCCGCTTGGGCCCCGCCAGCGGCTCGATCCGCAGCATCGTCAACGGCACCTCGATCTTCAACGACCCCCTGATCCGCGCCACCGCCTTCGCGCCCAGTCGCACGATGGGCATGTCCTCTTCGTCCACCTGCGCCCGCACATGCATCACCGACAGGTCCCCGAGCACCAGCGGCGCTTCGGGCCTCCCCGTCTCGGCCCCGGACGTCAAGCCGCCGTTGAGGTACTCACCCGCCTCGACGTTCCGCTTCAGCACCGTCGCATCGATCGGCGAGCGCACGATCAGCCGCTCCAGCCGCAACTCGATTGACTTGATGTCCGACTCGCGCGCCGCGAGCGTCGCCCTCGCCACCGCCAGGTCCTGCGACCACGACCCCGCCTTCAAGCGGTCGAGGCGCGCCTGCGCGTTGTTCAGCGAAGCGCGCAGGATCGATACGAGGAACCGCTGCCGCGAGAGTTCATCGTCCGACGCCGCCCCGCGACCCATCGCCGCACTGATGTTCTCGAAGCGTGCCTCCGCGTCCGCGAGCCGGGACTGCGCCTCCGAGACGTCCGCCTCCATCGGCGGGAAATCCTCGGGCCTCGGCCAGGACTCGATCCGCGCCACCTCCGCCGCCGCCGCGTCGCGCATCCCCGCCGCCCGAATCCGCTCCGCATCCAGAGGCACGCCGTCCATCCGGAAAATCGGATCGCCCCGCTTCACACGATCGTTCACCTGAACAATGACTTCGACCACGCGCCCGGACTCCGGGGCCGCCACATCGACCGTCCTTGACGCAGGCTCCACCAGCCCCAGCGACGCCACCCCCGCCGCGAACGGATTGGTCGATGGCGGCTGCGCCGGCGGCGGCGAGGGAATCTCCTGCTTCGCCGTCGCGACGACATACAGAACCATCGCAAGGCCAAGGAGTGAGAGAATGATGGTGATTCGTCGGAACATGATGTTGGGGGTCGGGGTTCAGGGTCTAGGGTCTAGAGTCTTGCGGCTTTCTGATCCCCCATTCCCCACTCCCCATTCCCTCTTCCGTCTTCCTCTGTGCTCGCTGCGCCTCCGCGGTGAATGCGTTTGTCTTCGGTCTTACTTCGATGAAATAGTATCGCTCGGATCGAACGTCGGGACGTGGTGGCTTTCCTCCATCACATGCTGCGAGACCGTCGGCTTCAGCCGCCCGTCTTCCATCTCGATGATCCGGTCCGCGTAGTGAAAAATGCGGTTGTCGTGGGTCACCACCACCACGACGCGATCCCGCCCCTGCTCGTCCTTTCCCTGCGCGGCCGACTTGATGAGGTCCATGATCTTCTGACCCGTGCGCCCGTCGAGCGCCGCCGTCGGCTCGTCG
>JAGVLZ010000004.1 GCA_020054055.1 Phycisphaerales bacterium | reverse complement strand
TCTCGTGCTTCGCCGCGACGGCGATCGCGCGGCGGTCGGGGAGTTCGCCCACATGCCAGCCGCCCGTGCCGGCGCTCT
Organism: Phycisphaerales bacterium; assembly: GCA_020054055.1. Lineage (GTDB taxonomy): Bacteria > Planctomycetota > Phycisphaerae > Phycisphaerales > UBA1924 > JAEUIV01. The sequence goes on along the minus strand of JAGVLZ010000004.1, from coordinate 4,354 downwards.
CGACGCGGAAGTGATGCGAAAGATTCCGCTCGCGCGCGAGGTGAAGGAAGACCCCCTCGGCGATGGGCGAGCGGCAGATGTTGCCGAGGCAGACGAAGAGGACGCCGGTGGGCATCGATTCATCGTACGGGATGAGTCGAGACGGAAGAGCAGAAGGATGTGCTTGCTCGAAGCAGCAGCCAGATGAATGCTCGATCGGAAGTCGAGCCACCCGCAGCCAGAAGAACTTTATGGGTTTGGCGAAATCGCTTCCGCGATGGCCGCGGCCTTGATCCTTTGCGCCGTTTCCTTTGGGTCGATTAGGACCGAGACTTCTTCGGTCGGCGATGCCACGAACGACGTGAGTTCGGGGTGGTCGTCGGCGCGGCCGGCGCGGATCAGGTCGAGGAGCAGCCACCCGGTCTGGTCCACATGGAGCGATCCCGATAGCACATAGTATTGCCCCGGCGGGAGCCAGCCTTGGTTCAGGGATGCGTCGGCCAACTCGCCGTCGGTCCTGGCGATGACAGAGACGATGTAGTTCCCGTCAGCGGAGATAACGGTTACCTGGAGCGAACCCTGCCCGCTTGGTGGCGCCGGGGAGGGGAGCCGCACTCTGGAAATGCCCCCTTTTGGCTGGAGGACGACGTCCCCAAGGTCAAGATCGTTCTGCGTTTGGGTTGGGCTCAAGACGATCAATCGAGTCGTTTCGGAGTTTCCGCTCAGGACGACCTCGACTGCCTCGCTCTTCTGCACACCGTCCAAGACAAAGACGCCGCTCCCGTCTCGCTCCGTTGAGGCATAGCAGGCGCAGCCACGCGCGGAAATCATGCCTCTGATGACGGGCTCGCCGGTTGGGGTGACCAATCTTCCGCGAACCGAGACGGCGGGTGCCAGTTGTATTTCAAGTGAGAAGTCGGACTGGTTCGCCGAGATCGGGACGGAGTATTGGCTGCGAATGCTGAACTGTCGCTTGAGTTCGCGGAAACTGTTATTCCCGCTCAATACAGCATCAGAGCTCATGGACGCCTCGATGCGGGGGCCGAGCCGTACATGCAACTCCTGTGTGTTCACCGGAACGTGAAGCTGAGCCACAGCCTGTCCAGAAGGATCCGACAGCGCGTCAACGGTGGACCGAACGTCCGCAGAGGCAGCGCGGACGCCTGCACTGAACTCAGGGATAGGCGCATCGTTCGGATCGGCCACCGTGACAGTCAGTGTCACGGTTCGGGTAGGGTCACCTTCATCGCGTGCCAGCGCGCACGCGCAGAGAAGCGACCAAGGCATGAACAACAGCAATGCAATGCAGATGTGCGGTTTCAGTAGTGAAGACCTCCGCTTGTGAACGAGGATTTCGGCTGCGACATCTGCTTGTGGCCGGAGGTAGACGTTGGTACTCACTCGGGTGCCAGTTCGGCTTCGGCCGCTGCGCTGATGGCTGTCCGAACCTCGAGCGCAGTAATCGTGATCGATGCTTCGAGATCCGGGCGTGCCTCGAAGGAAGGCAACTCCGCGTGCAAAGCCGCTTTGTCGGCACGGATGAGATCGAGCAAGAGAAGGGCGGAACCTCCCGGAAGGAGCGAATCAGGCGCGACGTAATAGCGTCCTTCGGGAAGCCGAAGCCCATCAGTGCCACCCCAAGAGGCGGCTGCGGTACCGTCAGTGTTGACAAGAAATCTCAGGATTCGAGCTCCATCTGAAGATATCAGTGTGACCAGCCTTCCGCTTGGCCCATCGATTTGCAGGCGCACCGAGCAGGTTCCCTGGATCGGATGAAGGGCAATATCACCTAGGTTCAAATCCACCGCAGTCTGTTCAGCCGTCAGTGGAAGCGCCAATGTCTCAAAGCCGTCATTCGAAAAAAAGATCTCCGTGGGTTCGCTCATGGCAACACCTCTGAGGGTAAACGGCCCCTCGTTTGGTGGCAACGAAGCGGTGAAATCCCACCAGTTACGATCAATCACGTTTCCGCTGATCGGGTTGCCATCCGGATCGACCATGCGCCCGACAATCGTCACCGCTGGCTTGGCGTGGAGTTCCAGGACAGGCTCGTTCGGTCCAACGATGCGGACTGTGTATTCGCGCCGGAAACTGTAACTTTCTTTGAGCTCCGTGTTCCTGATCGTCGCTTGGCGGATCGCCTGAGTCGTGGACGGCATCGCGGGACCGACGTTGACCCTTACCTCTTCGAGGTCTGTCGGGACCGTTATCGTAGCCACGAGCGGGTGATCCCCAGTGATGCCCTTCCAAGGCCATTTATCCGCCCAGCCGATCGAAATTCCGATACCGGTGATCAGCTCGCCGCCGGGGTCCAGAGCGCTGATTGTGATGCTGACCGTCTTCTCTGCAGGGTCGGGCGGCTGCTGCGAAAACAGTTGCACGGCGCAGCACGAGAGAACGATCAGTACGACAGCGATACGAGATAGCATTAATGGAGCACTCCATTCGTGAAAGAAGACTTCGGTTGGGAGAGCTGTTTGCCGATTTGGATGCTGATTGCGTCAGACTCCGTCTCGCCCTCGAACGACCCGAGCGCCCCGACCTCTGCGTGCAGGTGATGAGCGACCACCCACCCCAACGCGGCGTGGGGATTGTCGCTGGCATCGTCCGCGTTGCGTTGGGACCACTGCTCGACGATCAGATCGCTGTTTGTCGGGCCGACGGGATCGATCTCAAAAGGATTGCTCGGCAAGAGCGGCGTGAATGTGAAGAGCAACTCCCACAGCGCCGCTTGGACCGGGGCTTCGCCAACGGGCTCAGTGGCGATACCAACCATCGGCACCCAAGGGACCGCCTTGTGACCCGCCGGATAGGCGCTAGGGTTTTCAAGCAGGGATTGAACTCGACTGCCCTCGGTCAAGTCCGCCATAGTCGTCGGGGCGCTATATACGCCTTGCGGATGGAGAAGAGCCCAAAGAGACGTGTGTTCGACCGCTGGACGAATGAGCTCGAGCCGTTCGTAGAGGTTTAGCGTCGGTTCTAAAAAGGGTTCAAATGCGGTCGCATACGGCGACCCCTTGAACGGCGATCCGATCGGGATGAAGCGCCGGATGTCCCCCGCCCCCCAGTTGTTCGGGCGGAGATATCGCTCGTACTCCGAGCGGAAGAAGAGCGCCGCGGGCCACTGCGTTGCGGCACCGTCGCGGGTCCGCGCCTGCGGCCCGAAGTTGCTCCAGTCGAGAGTGGAGATATAGGTTCGAGTGAGTTGCCCGCCCTGGCTGTGGCCGATGACATCCGCGCGTGTCGCGGCATATTTCACGCCACGGAAGCCGCGCGAAGGGTGATGAGTGGGAGAGTCGTCGAGCGCGTTGCGGTAATCCCGGAGCGCGCTCGATATCATCCGCGGCACATGGTCGAAGTTCTCCGAGTAGCCCTTGGTGGCGGTGCTCGAATAGTTCACGCGGTAGAGGCGTGCGGGCACGGGTGTGCCGAGCATCTCGCTGTATTGATTGGTCCCCCATGTCGCCGGGCTGCTCATGATCCCGTGGACCAGCACGATGGGGGGCCGGCGCAGCACGAAGGACCGCCCGCCGCGCATCACCTGCCCGTCTGGAAGCGAACCGACAATGGACATGAGGCAGGTTTCCTGCGTGTTGTGGGACACCTGCGGGGCGGTGAGCCAGGGGGTGCGGGATGGATCGATGTAGGAGTCCGGCGGGACATAGAACGCTTTGCCCGACTCAAGTTCGATGGTGGGCTGCGCGGTCGTATCGCCCGGCGTCGGCAGCGGCGGCAGCGCCGCTGGGTTCGGCGAGTGCATGGTTCCGCCTATCTGACGGCTGACTTGGATGGGATCGGGATCGCCGGGTTGACTACCGCGCTTCATCATGGTCAGTTGAGTCGGCGAGATTCCCGTTTCGGGCGAATCCAATCGGAGCAGGCAGGAGCTGGCGCCGTCGGTGATCGCGCCGCCGACTTCGCGGTTGGATATTGAGTCCAGATAGGCTCCGGCAAGGGTGGGGTTGCCCTGCGCGTCCATGCCCGGGCCCCATGCCGCGAGGTCATGGACTTCGAGGGAATGCGCATCGCCGTTCAGGGTTGCGCTCGAATACCTTACAGCACCCCGCGGATCGGCTGTATCCACATCCATCCGGATGGTCACCCGCCCTTTCCGGAGGAACTCGAAGAAGATACGGCCGTTCATTTCGTCCGGGTCGCCCAAGACGGACAGCGTCGCGAACGCGCCGTTTCCGTCGAATCGGAGCTGGCGGTAGCGGACTCCGTCGATGATCCGCTGGCGGAGAGTAGGCGGCACGGGCCCGCCCGGAACCAGGATGTTATACCAATCACACTTGAATCTCGCGCGTGACCCATGCGGCGTTGCAGAGCGACTTGAATCGTTCGGTGTCGAGGGTGTTCCAGGCGTCGAGTGCGG
>JAGVLZ010000401.1 GCA_020054055.1 Phycisphaerales bacterium | reverse complement strand
TCGTCTGGACCGCGAGCGTTCAGACCATCATGGAAAAAATCCGCCGCGCACGCGCCGCACTCGATAAGGTGCCATCAGCGTGAAACACTACACTAGTACGCCGCGCACTGCTGGATGGCCTCCCCGATCTTCGTTGCGTCGGGGAGGTAATCCAACTCCAACTTGTAGTAGGGCATCACGGTGTCGAAGCCGCAGACGCGCTGGACCGGGGCTTTCAGGTGCAGGAAGCAGTGCTCTTGGACGATGGTCGCGATCTCCGCGGCCATGCTGGCGGTCTTCGGCGCTTCGCAGGCGACGACGCAGCGGCCGGTCTTCTGCACGCTCTCGATGATGCAGTCGATATCGAGCGGGTAGATCGTGCGGAGGTCGATGAGTTCGACGGAGAGGTCGTCGGGGAGTTTGTCCATTGCCTCGACGCACTGGAGCACCGTCGCGCCCCATGAGATGACGGTGAGGTCGGAGCCTTCTTCGACGATCTTCGCTTTGCCGATGGGGACGGTGTACTCGTCCTCGGGGACCTCCTCGCGGAAGGCGCGGTAGATGCGCTTGGGCTCGAAGAAGATGACGGGGTCGGGGTCGCGGATGGCGCTGATGAGGAGGCCCTTGGCGTCGTAGGGCGAAGAGGGCATCACGACTTTCAATCCCGGCGTGTGGGCGTAGATGGCTTCGGGTGAATCGGAGTGCATCTCGGGGGCGTGGATTCCGCCGCCGACGGGGACGCGGATGGTGATGGGGATGGTGACGGAGCCTCGGGAGCGTGTGCGGTAGCGTGCGGCGTGGCTGGTGATCTGGTCGTAGGCGGGGCCGAGGAATCCCTCGAACTGGATCTCGGGGATGGGTCGGAGGCCGGCCATGGCCATGCCGATGGCGGTGCCGATGATGCCGGACTCGGCGAGGGGCGAGTCGATGACGCGGCTCTCGCCGAAGCGTGCCTGGAGACCTTCGGTAACGCGGAAGACGCCGCCGTTTTTGCCCACGTCTTCGCCGAGGATGATGACGCGGTCGTCCAGTTCCATTTCCTGGGCGAGGGCGAGGTTGATGGCTTGGACGAGGGTGAGGTTGGCCATGGGGAAAGAGTAGCGAGTGGGGAGCGGCGAATGGCGAGTGGAAGGGGGTCAGCCCGCTTTGCGGCGTTTGCCGTTCGACGCGGTTCTGATCGAAGAGATAATCGCGGTGTTCACATGGTCTGCTGCATCACTCTTGGGGTCGTGGACGTAGACCCACGTCCCGCGCCCCGGCGGAACCCAGATGAAATCCGGGTGCGGAACATGAAATGTGCGTCGGTCGACGAGGATGATGTCGAAGGGCTGGAAGGGGCGTTTCTGCTGGAACTTCCTGAGTTCATCGAGGTTCATGGCTTTATTCTGTCCCGTGTCTCGGCCGCCTTCGGCCTCAACTCCCCGTCTGCGGGTTGTGTGGCGGCGGCTCGTCGCCGCTCGAATCGAGCACGACGACGGGCGGCATCCCCGCGTTCAGCGCGGCCGCGATCTCGCTCGGTTCCTCCGTGAAGTAGATCGCCTCGCTGTTCGAGGTGAAGGAGGTCCACACTTCCGTTCCCTTGCCCCCCATGCCGAGGACCTTGCCGCGCGTGCGCACGATCTTGACGTGGATGGGGTTGATCCAGGTTTCGCGTCCCTCGGCGTCGGTGAGTTGGATGAGCATGGCGGCCATTGTAGAAGGCCCGGCATGTCCACGAAAAAAGCCCGGATCATCGTCGCGGACGATCCGGGCTTCGGAGGAAATCACTCCGCGAACGCGGGTGCGCGATCAGCGGCGGGGAGGGCTGCCGCCCATCACGGGCACTGCGCGTCGAACTGCGCGAGGACCGAGGTGACGTCGGCGAAGTTGACGGAAGCGTTTCCGTCGGCATCGCCCTGCATGTACGGCAGGCCCGATGAGCCGAAGTTCGCGAGGACCGAGGTGATGTCCGCGAAGTTGACGAGGCGGTTCCGGTCGGCATCGCCCGTGCAAGGCGGGGCGGCGAGACGGATGACGAAGGATTGGAACTGGAAGGTGTCGGTGAGGAGTCCGATGCCGGTGATGGCGGTTCCATCCGGCGACACGGAGGACATCTCGCGGATCTCCATGTTGGAGGGGACCTGCGATGCAAGGCCGATGTTTGCGATGTAGTCCGTGGCGTTCATCAGGCCGCCGGAGGGTGTCCAGACGATTCCGGCGCGGGCGCCGCCCGGGTTGAGCGTATAGATGTTCGATCCGACGGCGATCGAGCCATCGTTCGAGACCGCGGAGAGATAGCACTGCCCGGAGTTGAAGACCGTGCCCGAGAGCGTGCCGAGGTTGTTCATGACATAAGCGCTGCCGTTCCATGTCCAGATGGTTGCGGCGCGGGTCATGATGGACTCCTGGTATTCGCTGCCGACGAGGATCGAGCCGTCGTAGGAGAGATCCCACACCTGCCCTCCGCCGCCGCCGTTGCCATCGTTGATGTTGGTCTTGACTCCGTTGCGCCAGACGGTGGGCCACCACGGGCCGCCGTGGTCTTCCCATCCGCCGACGATGGTGCCGTCGAAGTTGGAGGCGTTGACGCGGCAGTTGACACCGGGATTGCCGGGGAGGGGGACGATGCCGGTGCTCTGCGACCAGGTGCAGCCGGTTGCACGCACGGGGCCGGCCCAGTTTGAGTAGTAATAGCCGGTGACGGTCGAGCCATCGCCCGAGAGTCCCCGTGCGGAGCCGTAGGCCTGATCGATCACGGTGCCCGTCGGCGGCAGCGGTGGGATGCAGTCCGTCCATCCGTCGGCGGCGTCCCAGACGCCGAGCGTCAGCATGTTGTCGCTGCTGAGCATCGAGGCGGAAATGCGCGTTCCATCATGGGAGATGTCGGGCGATCCGCCACCGACGCCGATGGTGTCGACCGTGGAGCGCCCGAGGCGCTCGACGCCGTCGTCGCTGGTCCAGCGGAAGGTCTCGTATGTGCCGTCCCCCGTCACGTTGCCGCAGCCGGCAGCGCCGCCGGTCGAAAGGTCGGTCAGGAGGAAACCGGGGGGAAGAAACTCGATGGTGGGGTACGCGAACGCGGCGCTGGCTGAGGCGGCGATCACGAACAGAGAGGTCAAGTGGTGCTTCATGGTGTGGGCTCTTGTGTGAGGGTTGGGAGCGGCAGCGCCGCGGCGCGCTGGTCAGGGGCAGGCGGTTCCGAAGGACGCGAGGACGGCGGTGATGTCGGCGAAGTTCACGACGGTGCTGCCGTCGGCATCGCCCGGCGCGAAGGGAGCGCCGGTGTTCCCAAAGTTGGCGAGGACAGCGGTGATGTCCGCGAAGTTGATCGCTTGATTGCGGTCGGCGTCGCCGGTGCAGGGTGGCGGGGTGATGTGGATGATGAAGGACTGATTTGTGTTGTTGATCGCGTAGTACCCGAACCCGGTGAAGGCCGATCCATCGGGCGACACGGCGGTCAAAGCCCGGATATCCATTCCCGGGGGGATCTGGGACGAAAGGCCGAGGCTGGCGATGCAGGTGGTGGCGTTGATGAGCCCTGTCGATGGCGTCCAGACGACGCCGTCGTGCTGCCCGCCCGGGTTCTGGAAGTAGCGATTCCAGCCGACGGCGAGCGTGCCGTCGCCCGAGACGCCGATCAACATCGCTTCGCCGAAGTTCGGCTGCGTGCCCGGGAGGACGCCCAGCAACTGCATGTCGTAGGTGGACCCGTTCCACGTCCAGATCGCGGCGACGCGCATGGAGGCGGGATCGTCGTAGGAACTGCCGGTGATGACCGACCCGTCGAAGTCGGCGGCGGCGGCCTCGCAGAATGCTTCCGTGTCCTCGAGGGTGATCTGAGTTC
>JAGVLZ010000140.1 GCA_020054055.1 Phycisphaerales bacterium | reverse complement strand
TCTGGAGCGCCTCGACATCCGGCGACTGGTCGCCCAGTTGCGGCACCGCCGACCACGACGCCGCGACATCGCCGATGAGGCGAGCCTTGCTCAGATCAGACTGGATATGACACGCGATGGGCACCGGCGTCACCTCCCCATCCCGACGGTCGACATCCGTCCTTCAAATGGCATCGCCAGTTCGGACTTCTGGAGGGGAAGACGCTCTTCGACATCGCCGCGAGCCACGAGCATGAAATCAACCGCGATCTCGCGGATCACCACCATCGGCCCACCCGGGTTCGACTGATCCTCCAACTCCTGACCCACGAACACGAAACGCGAACGACCATCGCTGAGCATCACGAGCGCCGCCCGGCTGCCCGGCCCGTCGATCGTCCCCTTGAACTGCCACGCCAAGGGCGGCATCCGCGGCACCTCCTGGGTCGGCGCCACCGGAACCTCCGTCGCACTTGTATCCGCCACCGCAGGCTCGACCGCCTTCTCACGCAGCGAATCCAGCGGCTCGACCAACGGCTCCCATTCCTCCGCCTTCACCAGAGGCGCCGAACTCTCAGTCTTCGGCGCCTCCACCGGCCGGGCGGGGGGCGGCTTCGGAGCAACCGGAGCCTTCAGCATCGGCAGGGGCACGATCCACACCAGCGCGCACAGACCCGCCGCCGCCATCGTCAGGATGGGCACCAGGGGGCCTTTGCTCGTGATGGGGCTGCTTCCGCCGGTCATGTCGTACTGCATCTTCGGTCAAAACTGCCCGGAGACCCCACCCCGCGTCCGGCTCATCGCCTCCCCGAACAGCCGCTCCGCCTCCGAGTCCCCCACCGGCCTCCATTCGTGGAGTTGCGTCATGTTGTTCCGCTTCTCGGCCAGCAGCGTATACCGGTTCACATGGTCCGGGTACACAACTTCAACGTTGAGCCGCCACAAAGAAGGCTCGAAAGTCAGGTATTGACTCACCGCCTGGGCCACCAGGTCCTCGACGTTGCGCCGCTGCAACGCCTGCTGCAGTTCCGTCGGATTCGACGCCCTCTTGTCGCGAGCCTCGCGCAGCCCCGCCGACACCTTGTCGTCAAAACCCGCCAACGCATCCAGCACCTCATCCGACGCCGAGCGGAGGCTGACCTGCGGCGGGCCGGACCGTCTCGTGAGATCGGTGCGCTCCAGCGGCACCCTCGACAGCACCTCGACGAGCCAGCGCCGCGTCTCCGCGCTCGTCACGTTCGCCAGGCTCCGAAGCACCGTCCCCTGCCCGTCGCGCACTGAAATAAGAATCACCACGTTGCTGTCGAGCACGAAGCGGTGCGCCACCTCGCCCGATTCGGCGTACGCGGCCAACTGGTCCGGCTTGTTCTCGGGCTTCTGGAGCCACGACCGTCCGTAATCGCGGATGCCCAGCATCTCGTGGTGCTTTCGGTACCCCTCCGCCTGCTTCGTCGCGAGCATCGAAGAAACCGATGCCCGCTGCAACGACGCACCGACCAGAATCCCGCACACCACCAGCAGCATCAGCACCAGCACGAACGCGAACCCGCGCCGCACATGCCTTCGCAAGGGGGGGTTCCTCATAACCCCTCCGGTGTGGTCGTCGCGGTGTCGAAGAACCAGTCCACATGCGTCCCGTTGTTCGTCCACATCACCAGGCGCACCCCCGCGGGGAATGACCGCTGAAGGTACGCCGCGTACACATCCACCCAATCTTCCTTGTGAGGCAGGCAATACCACTCGATCGCCGCGAGACCGCGGATCAGCAGCGTCGGCGCCGCGGGGGGATTGACCGGACGCCATTGCAGCGCCAGCCCGTCATCGAGCACGAGCGTCTCGAACACGCCCCGCACCGGGAGAAACTGCTCGACCCCAAGCACCTCCGACGCCTCCCACGCATCCGAAGGCGGCGGCACCGGCGATTCCATCACCTTCACCTCGAGCGCCGGCACAACCATCCCGCCGACTTCATCGAAATACAACTCGAAGTTCGGCCGATCGGACGCCGCCGTCAGCGCCTCCGCGAGCGCCGCATCCCCCGTCACCGATACGATCAGGTCCGTCAGGTCATCCGCGGGCGCTTCCCCCTCCGCTTCCATCCCCGATTCCTCACCGGCCCCACGAACCGTGCCCGCGCCCCCGCGCGGGCCGGGTTCCTGGGGCTTCGCCGCGATCAACGACCCCATCGCCCGCCGAACCACCGTCTGCGTCACGATCAACGCTTCCTGATCGTCGAACCGCTTCGACAGGCGCTCCTCGCTCGATGTCAGAAAGAACATCACGCTCATCGCGCTCATCACCACGATCGCGGAAAGAGCGATCGCGACGACCAGTTCGATGACCGTGAAGCCTCGGCCCACGCCTCACCTCCCCCCGCCGCGCTGCGCCTCTTCCTGCTGCGCACGCTCGACAAGCTTGAGAAGGTCTTCCAGCACCACATCCTCCGGCCGCCCCTGGATCGGGTCGAAGATCCGCGTCAGTTCCGCGACGGGCCTCGATGCATTGAGCACCGGGTTCCGCGGCTCGTCCACGAAAACGCGGATGATGATCCGGTTCAGCATCTGGGGCAGCGCCTCTTCGATCGAGAGATTCGACTTCTGCTTCGACGTCGCCCGCCGGATCTTCGAACCCGCCTCCTGCTCCTGCATCAGCACGTCTTCCTGGATCGCGTAGCGGTAGTACGACTCTCCCTGCTGGATCGGAAGCGACTCATCGGGAAGGAGTTTCGGATTGTCGATGTATTGCGCGACGATGCGGTGCGCCACCTCCATCGCCTGGAGTTGATGCCGCTCGCGGGCCGACGCCGCCTCCATGAACGACACCGCTCCGAGCACGATCGTCGCCAGCCCGGTCAGGAGCGCCGTCGCCGCCACCACCTCGATGAGCGTCAGCCCAGGTCTGGCAGCACGCCGGGGACGAGGAGTCTTCGACGAAACCCCAGGCCGGATCGTGGCGCGACTCGCGGGATTGGACAAGCAAAGCATCATGGCGTTTCCGGCGTCATGCGGATGTCGTCTCCCGTCCCCGAAACCAAGTCCGGCCCCGCCGAAAGCAACTCAAACCCATTCGGGTATTCCTGCGTCGGCGCGTAGTACTCGATGTCGCGGTTCCAGCCGTCCTTCGGCAGTTTTTCGATGTACTTGTCCTGCACCAGCACCTGCAACCCGGCGCTCGTCGAATCCGGGAACGTGTTGTAGGTCCCGCGATAGATATTCAGCGCGCTCTTCACCGTCGCCATCGAGGATTTCGTCGCCGCGATCTTCGCACGCTCCGTCGCGCCGCCCATGCTGATCGTCACGATCGCCCCCAGCACGCCGATGATGATTATCACCGCCATCAGTTCGATGAGCGAAAAGCCGCGGGGCGACAAGCGTGCGGTCTTTGACTTGGACGGGATCATCTGCGGTTCTCCATCAGGGTTGGGCCGGACACCCGATTGTAGATCGTCCGGTCGTTCATACCGACCACTTCACTGCCCGCTGCGGAAGGTCATCAGCGGGACGGCAATAGCAATAATCAACGGCCCGATCAGGGCCAGCATCAGCAGGATCGCCCCCGGCTCCAGGAACGCCAGCAGCCGCGCCGACCGGACCTCCACCTCATCCGCCATGTCCTGCGACAGCGAATCAAAGGCCGAATCCAGGTCGCCCGCCCGTTCGGCCGCGATGAGCAACCGCCGAGTCGCCAGGGGCAGCGCATCGGCCCGTTCGACCAGCGTCTTCCACAGCCCCCCCTCGACCAGCCCGCGCTGCACGCCGTTCAGTTGCTCCCGCAGCCGGGCCGAGGAGATCACGTTCGTCGCCGTCGAGAGCGCGTCCGCCAGCGGCACACCCGATTTCACCATCGCCGCCATCACGGAAAAGAACCGCGTCAACTCCACCGTCAAGATCAGTCTCGCCACCGCCGGCACGCGCTGAATCCACGTCATGAACCCACGCGCCGCCCGCCCCCGCACCGCGATCGCCGCGATGACCAGCACCGCCGCCATCGCAAAGGTGAACCCCATGTGCGCGTTCAGCCATTCGCCCGTCGAAAACACCACCTGTGAAAACCTGTTGGTCGTCGTGTTCATCTGCTGCAACTGCTTCGCGATCGTCGGCACCAGAAAGATGAGCAATCCGAAGAAGACCAGCACGCTGATCGAGAAGACAATCGCCGGGTAGATCATCACCGTAATGGCTTTGCCCCGGATCCCCAGCCGCCGCTTCGCCGAGACCGCCAGACGCTTCGCCGCCCCCGCGACGTCCCCCGTCCGCTCGGCGGATCGGTACACCGCGATCGTCACGTCGTCGAACCCTCCCGACTTCTGGCAGGCATCGGAGAACGAAAGCCCCGCCGCGACCGCCTCGCGCAGTCGAGCGATCCGGTTCTTGCTCGCGTTGCTCACGACGCTCGACGCGACCTCCAGCGAGTCGATCAACGGCACGCCGCGCGACAGAAGGATCGACAACTGATCGTTCAGCGCCGCGTCATCCTTCAACGGCAATCCCGCCGGCGCCACCCGCCCGAGAGGAACCCGCCACGCCTTCAGCAGCATCAACTGCTCCCGCCGCAGTTCATCCGCCAGTTGCGATTCATCCGCCGCCGCGCGCATCCCCAGCGTCTTGGCCCCCGCGGAGGTCATCGCCTGAAAAAGGTAGTGATGGGAGGGGAGGGAGGACATTTATGAAGTGGGAAGTGGACAGTGGACAGTGGACAGGGAAAAGCGGAGGGAGGAAATCGGAGTACACAATGTTCGGATCGCCGGCCGAATAACCGTATGCTGAGCGCCCCGGCCTTCCTGTCCACTGTCCACTGTCCACTGTCCGCTGTTCTTCACGCCAGCACCCTCTTCAGTTCAACATCCGTCGTCAGCCCCGACGCGACCTTCTCCAACCCGTCGTCGATCATCCCCCTCATCCCCGCCCCCACCGCCATCTGGCGGATCGCCCGCGCGTCGGCCGTGGTCATGGTCAGCCGTCGGATGTCGTCCGTCATCGTCATGATCTCATAGATCGCGACGCGCCCCGCGTACCCCGAGCCATAGCACCGCTCGCAGCGCATCGACCCGCGCTGCCCCGTCCCCTTGCAGTCGGTGCAGGTCCGACGGAGCAGCCGCTGCGCCATCACCGCCAGCAACGACGAAGAAATCAGATACGGCTCGATCCCGATGTCCTGCAAACGGCTGATCGCGCTCGGCGCATCGTTCGTGTGCAGCGTCGCCAGCACGAGGTGCCCCGTCAGCGACGCCTGCACCGCGAGTTGCGCCGTCTCCGCGTCGCGGATCTCACCCACGAGGATCACGTCCGGGTCCTGACGCAGCACCGACCGCAGCCCCGTCGCGAACGTCACCCCACGCTTCTGGTTCACCTGAATCTGCGCGATCCCCTCGAGGTGATACTCCACCGGGTCCTCGATCGTCATCACGTTCCGACTCGTGCGGTCCACGCGCTCCAGCGCGCCGTAGAGCGTCGTCGTCTTGCCCGAGCCCGTCGGCCCCGTCACCAGAATCATCCCGTTCGGCCGGTTGATCAACTCGACCAACTGCTCCTGCATGTGCCGCGTCATCCCCACCGCATCGAGCGTCAGTTTCGTCTGGCTCTGATCCAGCAGGCGAAGCACCAGCCGCTCCCCGAAAACCGTCGGCACGCACGAGAACCGGATGTCAATCTTCCGCGACCCCACCCGCACCGTCGTCTGGCCGTCCTGCGGCGAGTGACGGTTCGCGATATCCAACTCCGCCATCACCTTCAAGCGCGACGATATCGCCGCCGCCAGCGACAACGGCGGGCTGAACGCGTCGATCAGCATCCCGTCCACCCGGAACCGGATCACCAGCCGGTTCTCGAGCGGCTGAATATGAATATCGCTCGCCCGCCGTCGCAGCGCCTCGAACAGGATCATGTTCACGAGACGGATCACGGGAGTCTGCCGCGCCAGTTGCAAAAGGTCCGTCGCCTGGCTCAGCGAACTGGCCGCCTTCTCGATCTCGGACTCGTCGAGGGGCATGTCCTCGACGATCTCGGTGACGAGGTCCTGCCTCTGCTCGTACCCGCGGTTAATCAGGTTCCCCACCGCGGCCCGCGGCGAGAGCACGATCTCGATCGGCATCTCCAGCAGCCGCTCCAGCACCGCGAAGACCGCCGGCTGCAAGGGCTGCGCCGTCGCCACCTGCATCACACGCCCGTCACACCGCAGCCCCCCGACCTGGTGCCGACGCGCCGCCGCCGCGGGAATCCGCTCATAAAACCGCTCCGCCGAATCGTGAGGCGTCGGCTCCTGCTCGAACGGAATGCCGAAACGCTTGGACAGAATCTCCAGCGCCGTGTGCTCATCCTTCGCCGCCGCCGAGAGCAGAACGTCCCAGGGTTCCTCGTCCGCCCCCGGCAACTCGGGGAACCGCTTGATGATCTCGGGAGTCACCCCCAGCGAAGAAAACAGATCGTTCATCCGCACCGCGCGCGCCTCATCCCCAGGCGAGCGCGTGCCGTGGACCCCGTTGACGCCGGGAGGCGATGCAGGTTTGGGTGCGGGTGGAAGTGCCATCGTCTGATGTTATCTCGATCGACTCAACGCGCTGCTGAAGCGCTGCAAAGAGGCAAGGCACGGATGACACGGATGGGCACGGATACCAAAGCAAAAACACTCGAAAAAAACTGATTCAGGTCCGATCTGTACCCATCTGTGTCATCGGTGCCTGTTCCGATCTTGAACTCCTCCGTGCGACTCCGTGATCCCAGTGGTAAAAAACGTCAAGGCCCCGAGGGCGCTTCGTTCGCCGGCACCAGCCGGCTCGGCGAGTCCGCCTGGTCCTCGATCCTGATCGTCACGGGGTTCAGTTCAGGAGTGATCCCCTCCACCCCCGCCTTGTCGATCGGCCCCTCGCTCGCGAGCCTCAGGTCGATGAAGTTCGGATCGGTCATGATCCGCGGCGTGATGAACACGAAGATCGTCGTCCGACGATCCGTCACGTTGAAACTCTTGAACAGCATCCCGATGATCGGGATGTCCTTCAGAATCGGGATCCCCGAATCCGTCTCCGACTTCCGCGTGAGGTTGAACCCGCCCACGATGATCGTCGAATCCGAGGGGATCGTCACGATGCTGGCGAACTGCTCGCGCTGCGTCGGCGGCTGCAAACCAGCCACCGGCGCGCCCACGAAGTCCGAGAGTTCAATCTGGTATTCCAGCGAGATGTACCCCCCCTTGCTGATCCGCGGCGTCACGCTCAGCGACGTGCCCGCCGTCGCCACGCCCCCCTGACCAGTCGTCGTCGTCGCGGTCCCCTGCGTCGTCGTGGCGAAGGGCTCCTCGCGCTCGCTCCGCAGGTCCGCCGTCTCGTTGTCGTTCACGAGGATGCGCGGGTTCGAGATGATCTTGCTGTCCGTCTTGCTCGCCAGCGTGTTCAGCACGAAGGGCACATAGTCGGACTTGATCACCGCCGTCGTCAACCCCGTCCGGTTCGGGGGCACCGTGCGGACCCCCTGCGCCGCCTGCCCACCGGCGGGCGCGGTCCCCGCCGCCGTCAACCCGAAACTCGAGAAGAGCAGGAACTGACCCGCGTTGACCTGCGTCTCGACCGTCCAGTCGAAGTTGTTCGTCGCGTTGATCGCGACGATCTGCGCTTCCAGGTACACCTGCGGCCGGCGCTCATCCAATCTCTTGATGATCTGCTCGATCTCCGCCTGCTGACGCGCCGGCGCCTTCACCAGGATCTGGTTCCGATCCGCGTCCGCGACGATGCTGATCTCGACGGGAGCCCCGGACGCCGCGGGGACCGTCCCCCCTTCTTCGCCCGACGCCGCGGCATCCGGCGCTTCGAGTGTCGGCACATGCGCCGGCGTCTGCTGCGTCGCACGCTGACCCTGCACGCGCGACGCCGGAAGGAAGGGCGATGTCCCCGTCCCCGTCCCCGCCCGCGACGATTCGTCCTCGATCAACTGCGTCAGCAGGTCGGCGACGCTCTCCGCCTCCGCGTTGTGCAGTTTGTACATGCGGACATCGACGCGCGACCCCACGATGTGCTCGGTGAAACTCTTCACCAGGTCCGCCACGCGCTTGTGCTGCTGCTCCGTCCCCGTGTAGATGATCGTGCCGCCGTAGACGTCGACGCTGAACCCGCTTGTGTTGACCGCGGCCTCGTTGCTCGAGGACCCCGCGCCGCCGGGAGTCAGCAGCCCAGGCCGCGCGGGCGCGAACCCCGATGGGCCGACC
>JAGVLZ010000247.1 GCA_020054055.1 Phycisphaerales bacterium | reverse complement strand
GGCTCGACCACCGCCGTCGTGAACTGCGCGGGGTTCGGAGTCGCGGTCGTGGAGCCCCCCGGTCCCGTCGCGACGACGCGCCAGAAGTACGGCGTCCCTTCGGTCAGCGTGCCGCTGGGAACGCCCACCGAGTTGGAAGCCGTGCTCGATGAGTACACGGCCGGGGGCGTGAACGCGGCGTCCGTGTCCACCGTCACCGAGTAGGACGTCGCGTTGGACGACGTGTTCCATGCGAGCGTTGGTGTGAGCGACGTGCCCGTCGCGCCGTTCGATGGTGAGATGATCGAGAAAGCGCCCGGCACCGGGGGCACGAGGGGGACAAACTGAAACCCGTTGACGACCCCGTTAATGCTGGCCTTGGCCGCGGTGATGGTCAGCGCGCCACCCGGATGCGAGACCGCGTGCCTGGCGTGGGTCGAGCCTTCCGCGAATGTGCCGTCCGACGCGGCACCCGCGACGAGGATCGCCACGCCGTTGATCGTGATGCGCGTCGCCACGGTGCCGAATGACGGAGCGGCGGCGTAGGTGTAGACGACGTACTGCCCCGCCGGCATCCCCGTGAAGGTGTAGACGAGCGTCGAGTCGATGCGGTCGGCGTCGTACACGAGGCGCGCGTAATCGCCGGTCGCGCCGAGGTCGATGGTCGAGCCCGGAGGAATGATGCTGCGCGCCATCGTGATTCCGGAGGCCGCGCCGGTCGTCGTCACGAGTGTGAATGGCCCGGAGCCGAACGACACGGTGTTCCACGTCCCCGCCTGGCCCCCCGCGGCGGGATACGTTGCCGCCGGAGGGCCGGAGCCCGGCTCGCCCGGGAAGTTGAAATCGATGTCGATATTGAGGGCGGGCTGGGCGTGCGCGATCGTCGGAACGATTGTGACGCAGACCAACAGAATGGCGGCAAGCCGAAGCCGCCTACAGAAGTTATGCATGGTTCCCGCTCTCCGACTCTGTGGGCGATGGCCGGCATTCCTGGCCGACATGCCCACATAGCGTAATTTTCCTACTTCGACAACTCTACGAACAGATTGGCGGTGTGCAATCGACTTTTACGATGAAGTAGTGTTAATCCGCGCAATGTCGGCGCGCGGGCCTTGCCACTCGGCGGCCCGCGTTCCGATCGAGCATTCGGCCCTAGAGCGAAATCGCTCGCTTTCAGCCACAACTGCCCAGATTACCGCTGGTATCGGACGGTTTCAGCCACTGCAATCGGAACCCCAGTTGGCCAGCACAGCGGTGATGTCAGCGAAATCGACCGACCCGCTCCCATCGGCATCGCCCTCCATGAAGGGGGTGCCCGTCGCTCCATAGCTCGCGAGGACTGAGGTGATGTCCGCGAAGTTGATCGCGCCGCCGCCGTCGGCATCTCCAACGCAGGGCGGGGGCGGGGCATTGATGAAGAGGTCGTCATCGCTCGAATCGAATCCGGTGTCCCCTGAAGCATCGCGTGCGACGACACGGATGCGCCCCTGAGTCGTGTAGGTGCTGGGGACGTTCCAGGTGAACAGCCCGTCGTCCGTCGTCGCGGAAGCGATCGTCGTCGGCCAGGTGGCGCCGCCGTCGAGAGAGAGCAGAATGTCAACGTTGCTCACACTCACGTCGTCGTCGCTGCTCCATCGGATCTCGAGGCTGTTGCCGGGGGTGAGTGTTTCCGGGCCGCGGAGGGTGCGGAGGTAGGCGGTCGGGCTGGTGCCCCCCGCGCCGAGGTGAGCCGGGACGTGCATGACGATGCAGTGCATGACGCCGGCGGAGGAGACGATCGCCTGACAGGGCACTTGCACGATGGTCTTGCCCGGGAGCGCGGCCTGGAATGCGGCGAGCGCGGCCGCGTTCGAGGGGGAGACCGTGGCGTTGGTGTATGAGGGAAGCAGGACGAGGTCGTTGCACATCACGACGTTGGTGAAGGTGTAATGAACGCCGCTGACGCTGAAGGCGGGGACGCGGGTGACCGTCCATCCTGCGCCGGCCATCGCGATCGCGGTGGAATCGCAGATGACATCCTGGACGGAGCCGCTGTTGTTCGGCCAATCCGAGATGATGACCTTCATATCGTCGATGATCTGCATCCACATGTCGATGTGCTGGGTCCAATCGACGCTGGTCGGGAAGGGATTCGTGAGGGTGGTGTTGACGTTCTGGTAGTTCTGCCAGTGGCCGATGATGGTCGCTTCAGAAAGCCCGGGATTCTCGTTGGCGATGAGGCGGGTAGACCATGAGGGGCCCAGGCGGCTGAGGTGGTAGTTGCCCCCGCCGTGGATCAGCGGGATCTCGTAGAGCGAGTGCTTCTTCTGGTTGTTCCAGAAGAAGGGCTGGAGGTCGTCGTTCGGTCGGGGGCGGTTGTAGGTGTGGTCGACGATCGAGCGGACGTTGCCCTCGTAGATGTAGCGCGGGCCGTAGTCGCGGATCCAGATCGTGTCGGTCGTGACCACGAAGAACTTGACGCGGCTCATGTTGGCCCCCGCGCTCGTGAGCGTGGTGGTGACGCTCGCCTGCTCGCTGGCGGTGTCCACCATGATGTAGGCCTCGGCCGCGCCGGTCGTGGTGATTTCGCGGACCATCGCGGAGAGGATCGGCGTCACGCTGCCGAAGGGTTCCCACGCGAAGATGATCCCCTGCATCGGCTCGTATTCGGCGGGGCAGCGGACATCGGAGAGGAATGCCGGAGGGGGCGTCGTGCCCCGGCTGACGGCGAGCGGATGGTCGGCGATCCAGAGTTGCTCGGTTTTCGTCATCGAGCGCGGGATGGCCGCCCCTTCGGGGAAGACGAGGCCGTCTTCGGTCAGGATCGGTTCCGAGGGAATCTCGGCCGAGGCGGAAGCGGAAGCAACGATGATCAGGACCGTCAGGAATCGGTGCGTCAGCATTGGGTGTTCTCTCTCGAGGCGTGCGTGTCAGCGACAGCAAACTATACGTCAGCACGGGCTTCCAAAGTTTGCGAGCACCGCGGTGACATCGGAGAAATCGACCAAGCCGTCGTGATTGGCGTCGCCCGCACCGTTGAGGACCGGGGAATAGTTGTTTCCGAAGTTGGCGAGCGCGCTCGTGATGTCCGCGAAGTCGCGGTCGCCGTCGCCGTCGGCATCCCCTTGGCAGATGGGCGGGACGGTGGTGAACGAGGCCGGATTCGGCGAGCCGTTGGTGGAGCCCCCGACGTTGCTGGCGATCACACGCCAGAAGTAGAGGGTGCCCTCCGCGAGGGTCGCGGGGGGAACGACGGCGGATGTGAACGCGGTGCTGGTCTGATAGATGTTGGGCAGCGCGAATCCCGCGTCGGTGTCAACGGTGACTTCGTAAGACGTCGCGCCGGACGATGCATTCCAGCCGAGCGTCGGCGTGACCGATTGATTGATCGCGCCGTTCGCGGGAGTGGTCAGGCTGAAAGCGCCCGGGGGCGGAGGCGGCGCGGTGGTGAACGACGCCGGATTCGGCGAGCCATTGGTCGAGCCCGAGCCGTTGCTGGCGATCACGCGCCAGAAGTAGACGGTGCTGTTGCTGAGGGTTGCGCCGGGGACGATCTGCGACGTCGATGCGGTGTTGTTCTGATAGGTGAAGGGCGGGGTGAACGATGCATCGGTATCGACAGTCACTTCGTAGGAGGTCGCGCCGGAGGCCGTGCCCCAGGTGAGGGTCGGCGTGAGCGAGACGCCCGTCGCGCCATTGGCGGGCGAGGTGAGACTAAAGGCGCCGGGGACGCCCGCGGGCGGTGTGATGGTGAAGTTGGCGTTCGAGATGTCGAAGAAGATGTTGCCGACGGCGCGGACCCGGATGCGGGCGGTGGTCGTGTTGATCGCGGGGAGCGTGACGGCCTCGCTGCCATCGTTCGCGGTGCTGGCGTTCAGGACGGTCGGCCAGTTGTTGCCGCCGTCGGTCGAGAGTTCGATCATGACGTTGGCGCACGAGACCGGGGCCAGGTTGGAGTTGGCGACGTTCCAAGTGACGGCGATCATGCCGCTCTGCGTTCCCGCGGCGTTGGGGAAGGTGACCTGGAAGG
This sequence comes from Phycisphaerales bacterium, assembly GCA_020054055.1. Lineage (GTDB taxonomy): Bacteria > Planctomycetota > Phycisphaerae > Phycisphaerales > UBA1924 > JAEUIV01. Next base: position 248 of record JAGVLZ010000247.1, on the reverse strand, counting down.
GGCCGGCGGCGGTGGTGCAGGTGACCTGCATGTCGTCGGTGTTGACGCCGCCGCCGCCCGCGCGATTGTCGCGGATCGTGAGGCGGAAGTTCATGGTTCGATTGGTGTTGGGGAGCGCTTCGCCGATGACGAACGTATTGGCCAGGAGGTTGGAGACGCGCGGGATGATGCGCGTCGGGCTGGTGTTGGGGAGGAATGAGCGGATGATGGGGCCCGAGCCGAGGTCGGCGAACGCGCCGCCGCTGGCG
>JAGVLZ010000370.1 GCA_020054055.1 Phycisphaerales bacterium | reverse complement strand
CTGGCGTATCACTACAACGCGATCTCGATGACGGTCCGCCTGTGGCAGGATGGGGAGATCCTGCTGGTCGAGGACGAGCGGAAGATCAATGCCCTCGGCAATCTCGTGCGGACGGTCCTGCCCGTCGTGGAGCAACTCATCGAGGGCGGCGGGTGGCCCGCATGCTGACCCGCCTCCGGTGGCATGTTTGCTGCTCCGAGCAAACATGCTCACCGTGAGAGCGCCGCACCGGCCACAAGAGAATCGAGCCTGCACTTGAAGTCCTGAGAATAGTTCAGCGCATCTATACCCCTCGTGCGCTCATTTCAGGTCCATCCCCGCTATTCCCCTTGCCGCTCCCCGCCCGCGCGGTAAATTGGGTCGGCCTCCCCGGCCCTGGTGGGTAACCGAGCCGTGGGATCAAACGTGAGTCGAAAGCCGGATCGTCGCAGCCGACGGCCCGGATCGTGCGTATCGGATCACCCTTTCACCGTTCCCCGGACCCCTTCCGAAGCCACCCCGAAGGACCCCTTCATGGCGAACCTCATGTCCGACACCCTGTCCGGCGAATCCGTCGCCGGTCATGTCAGCCTGCACCCCGACAAGAAGCACGCCCCACACGAGACGCGGTTCGGAAAGTTCTGCCAGGCGTGCATCTCCTTCAAGGGGTCGGACCTGATCGTCAAGAGCGACGCCGTGCCGAAGATCCGCCTGAAGGGGTCGCTGAAGGCGCTGGACACGGAGATGGTGTCGGCCGAGGAGTTCGTGGGGATCGCCAAGCACATCCTGGATGCGGAGCAGTTCGCCGACCTGCACAAGTTCGGTTCGGTGGATTTCGCCTACGACTACGACGCCAAGAATCGCTTCCGCATCAACCTCTTCCAGTCGCGGGGCAAGTTGTCGATCGCGGCCCGCCTGATCACCGCGAACATCCGGCGCTTCGAGGACCTCTACCTGCCCCCCGTGATGGCGGAGATCTCGATGCAGCCGCAGGGGATCGTGCTGCTGGCGGGTGTGACGGGCTCGGGCAAGAGCACGACCATCGCCTCGATGCTGAACTATGTGAACGAGCGGAAGCCCGTCCACATCGTGACGATCGAGGACCCCATCGAGTTCATCTTCGAGGACCGCAAGGCAACCATCCACCAGCGCGAGGTGGGGATCGACGTCCTCGACTTCAAGACCGGCCTGCGGGCGCTGGTCCGCGAGAACCCGGACATCGTGCTGATCGGCGAGATGCGCGACTCGGAGACTTTCGAGGCGGCGCTGCACGCCGCGGAGACGGGGCACCTGGTCTTCGGCACCATCCACGCCTCCAGCGCGACCCAGACCTTCCAGCGCATCTACGACCTCTTCGCCCCCGAGGAGCGCGAGCAGGTGCGGAAGATCATGGCGTACCAGATGCGCGCCATCGTCTACCAGAAACTGCTGCCCACGCTGCACCCCGAGGTCCACCGGATGCCGGCGCTCGAGATCCTCGTCCACAACCCGTCGGTGAAGCAGTACATCCTCGAGCAGCGGGAGAGCGAGCTGCTCGACGTGATGAAGAGCCAGGAAGGCCGCGGCGCGGGGATGATCGACTTCAACGGCTCGCTCGTCGAGTTGGTGGAGAAAGAGCACATCCATACGCGCATCGCGATGGAAGCCACCCCGAACCCGGACGAACTCCAGATGCGCCTGAAGAAACTGGCGTGACGTGATGAGCAGGTGAGCAGTTGAGCCGGTAAGGGGATGATGGCTTTTTCACCTGCTCACCTCTTCACCTGCTCACCTGCTCAGGTTTTTACGCCCGCCGCCGACTGCGGTAAAGTGTGCGGATGAAGGACGATGCAATGGTGCTGGCCCAGGGACTGATGCTCACCAACTGGTGGTCGCCGCTGATCCTGGTCGGGGCGTTCGCCGGGTGGGCGTGGGTGGTCTCGACGATCTACGACAAGGACGCGGCGAGGCACTACATGCCCCGGCGGACATGGAACCTGGTCCACCTCGGGGCCGGGACGGCGGCGCTCCTCGTGGTGATCGGGCTTCCGTTGCCCTTCTTCATCGTCATCCCCGGCGCGATCGGCCTCCTGCTCGCCGACCTGGTCGCGTACTTCTTCGCGCACAACGCGGACGAGCGCGTCCCCGAGTCGCGCAAGTGGTCGCTCGACTTCCAGAAAATGGCCGCGGCGCGCCAGTCGACGAAGGGCAAGACGCAGAAGTCCGCCTCGACGATGGTCTTCAAGGGGCCGAAGGGCGAACTCGCGGTCCCCGACAAGGAAACGCCGGAGTACGAAGTGCGGACCGAGGCGGAGCGCATCATCCAGAGACTCGCCGACCTGCGCGGAGCCCAACTCGATATCGCCCCGCTCAAGGACGGCTCGTACGGCGTGACCGCGATCGTCGATGGGGTGCGCCAGCCGCTCGAAGCGGCGGCAATGCCCGCGGCCCGGGCGATCGCATTGATGGACCTCCTCAAAACCGCCGCGGCGCTGGACATCCAGGATCGACGCCGTCGGCTCCAGGGCGATTTCAAGTTGGGCCCCGCCAAGACCGGCGCCACCACCTTCGCTCGCGTCACGACGATGGGCAGCGCCGCGGGGATGCAACTCTCGCTGCTCCTCGACCCCGAAGGGCAGGTCAAGCGCGACCTCGAAAACCTCGGCCTGCACCCGAACCAGTTGGAGGACCTCAAGCGGATCATCGAGGCGCGAAAGGGCGTGGTGCTGGTTGTGGCGCCGCCGGACAATGGCCGAACCACGACCCTGTACACACTGATCCGAGCGCACGACGCCTACACGTCGAACGTGCAGACGATCGAGGTCGAGCCGCAGATGGCGATGGAAGGGGTCCGCCAGAACCGCTTCGACCCGAAGTTGGACGGCGCGGAATACAGCACCACGGTGCGCTCGATTCTCCGGCGGGACCCGGACGTGGTGGGCGTCGCCGAGATGCCCGACGACAACACTGGTAAGGAAGTCTCAAAGGCCGACCACGACCGCACGCGGGTGTACCTGTGCATGCCCCTCGACGGCGCGTTCATGGGCATCCAGGTCTACGCGAAGACGGTCGGCGATCAGAAGTCGGCGGCGAAGAGTCTGCACGGCGTGATCGCGCAGCGCCTCGCCCGGAAGTTGTGCGAGAACTGCCGCGTTGAGTTCGCGCCGACGCCGGACGTCCTGAAGAAACTCGGCCTGCCGCTCGACACGAAAAAACTCTACCGCAAGGGTGGGCAGGTGCTCATCAAGGACAAGCCCGTCACCTGCCCGGTCTGCGCGGGGACAGGATTCTTCGGCCAGGTCGGGATCTTCGAGGTCTACCCGATCGGCGCGGAGGAACGCGAACTCATCGCCCAGAACGACCAGACGGGGCTGAAAGCCGCGTTCCGTCAGAAGAAGCAGCAGAGCCTCCAGCAGGCGGCGCTGATGCACGCCATCTCCGGCGCGACGAGCGTCGAAGAGGTTGTGCGCATCACGCAGCCGCCGGCGCCGCCGAAGCAGGACAGCGCCG
>JAGVLZ010000393.1 GCA_020054055.1 Phycisphaerales bacterium | reverse complement strand
CGTCGCGCGACGCCTCCGCGAGCGATCTGAAGAACTCGCCAAGGCCCTCGTGGTTGAGGTCGGCAAGCCGATGTCCGACGCCCGCACGGAAGTGAGCCGCGCGATCGACACGATCCGGGCCGCCGCCGAGGAATGCCCGCGCATGACCGGCGAATACCTGCCGCTCGACGCCTCCCCCCGCGGCGAGAACTTCGAGGCGATCACCAAGCGTGTTCCCGTCGGTCCCTGCACACTCATCACCCCCTTCAATTTTCCGCTGAATCTGGCCTGTCACAAGGTCGGCCCGGCCATCGCCGTCGGGTGCCCCTTCATCCTGAAACCCGACCCGCGGACGCCGCTTTCGAGCCTGATTCTTGGGGAAATCCTCGCCGAGGCGGACCTGCCCGCGGGGGCGTTCAGCATCCTGCCTGTCATCGACGAGACGGTGCGCGAGGCCCTCATTACGGACGATCGGATCAAACTCATCTCCTTCACCGGGTCAACCGGGGTGGGCTGGTCGATCCGTCAACGGGCGCCCAAGAAGAAGGTGCTCCTGGAGTTGGGCGGGGTGGCGTCGTGCATCGTGGACGCCCCGGTGAGCCGGTCGGACCTCGAGCGGATCGCCGAGCGTTTGTGCGCGGGCGCCTACATGCTCGCGGGACAATCGTGCATCAGCGTGCAAAGAATCCTCGTGCATTCGTCGGTGTACGACGCGGTCTTGAAGCCCCTGCTCGCGCGGATCAAGTCGATGAAGGTCGGCGACCCGCGCGAAGAGACGACGCAGATGGGTCCGATGATCAGCGTCGAGGCCGCCGTCCGCGTCGAGCAGTGGATCGATGAAGCGAAGAAAGGCGGGGGGAAGATCCTCGCCGGGGGGCAGCGCGTCGGCGCGTTCGTCGATCCGACCCTCATCGAAGACGCCCCCGCGACGAGCAAACTGGCCACCGAGGAAGTCTTCGGCCCGGTGGCGACCATCCAGAAGTTCGAGTCCTTCGACGAGGCGCTGGCCATCGCCAACAACACCCGCTTCGGCCTTCAAGTCGGCGTCTTTACCGCGAGCCTCAGCCACGCCTTCCGTGCCTGGAACACCATGGATGTCGGGGCGGTCATCATCAACGATGTCCCCTCGACCCGCATCGAGGTCATGCCCTATGGCGGTGTCAAGGACTCCGGCACCGGCCGCGAAGGGGTGCGGTACGCGATGCAGGAAATGACCGAGATGCGGACGATGGTGCTGAAGAATGTCGGCCGTCCACGGTCGTCATCGAGCGAGAAGCGGGGCGCGGAGACGAAGAACCTCACCGACACGAAGTACGGCGGCGACGCGAAAACGCTGGCGGACACGCGGAATCCGGGCGAAACCGAGTAGGCGGCATCGGCGCTCGAAACCGGCAGCGGTCGCTAGAAATCAACGACTGAGTTTGTGTTGATCCATCGATCAACTCTGGCTAGAGTTGCGGGGATGGCCCGAGTGACCGTGACCCCCGAGGCAGCGGAGGAGATTGAAGTGCTTCCCGTCGTGCCGCACGTCCGCGTCATGCGGGTGATTAATCGCCTGGAGGCTTGGCCGAACGTGAGCGGCGCCAAGCCCTTGCGCGGGCGGCTCGCGGGTTGTTACCGGGTCCGCACCGGGGATTACCGGGTGCAGTTCCGGGTGCGGAATGATGTCGTGATCGTGGAAAAAGTTGGGCACCGCGACGGTTTCTACGAGGACTAGAGCCATGGACAAGGGAACGGACAAAGCGAGCGTGACAATTGGCGGGCGGGATTACGTCATTGTTCCGCGCGATGAATACAACCGGCTCACCGGCCTGGCGAAGGTGGCCGCCCTACCCCCCTTCCCCGCGCCGGACGCCGATGGGAACTACCCCGCCAAGGAATACATGGCGGCGTCCCTCTCGCGGAAGATCGTCAAGGGTCGTGTGGAGGCAGGGCTGACGCAGCGGGCCCTCGCTGAACAGGCGGGGATCACCTTCGAGCACCTCAACCGACTCGAGAGCGGGCGCATCACCCCGACTCTTGCAACGATGATGAAGATCGAGGGGGCACTGAAACGAGCCTCAGCCGCGAATGCAAGGCGGACGAAGCGTCGGAGGCGCAACACGCTCTGAGAATCGGCAACCTACTACGGAAAGGGGACTCGGACCTTGACCGGGGACACGGCGCTCCGGCTGGCGCGCTTCTTCGGCACGTCGGCGGCGTTCTGGATGAATCTGCAAGCCCGCTACGACTTGGACGTAGCGGAAGATGAGGCGGGACGCGAGATTGAGAAGCGGGTCCGGCCCTACAAGGCCGCATGACCGTCGCGCTTCGGGAATGACGATGGGTGGACTCGAACCACCGACCTGAGGGTTATGAATCCTCCGCTCTAGCCAGCTGAGCTACATCGTCGATGCTGGCGGAGTATAGCGTGGTCGGCGTGGGGGCCGCGATCCAACGGATGAGGCCGCCCGGCTTTTCACGCCGTCACATACCCATCCCGGATCGCGAACCGCACCACGTCGGCCCTCGAATGCAGGTCGAGTTTCCGCATGAGGCGCTGGGCGTGATTGTCGACGGTCTTGGCGCAGATCCCCAGCGCCGCCGCGGCCTGCTTCGCCGACAGGCCCTTCGCCAGGTGGATCAGCACCTCGCGTTCGCGGTTCGAGAGCCCCGGCGAAGCCGGCTCGGCGTCGAGGATGACGCAGCGCGTCGGCTGGGACGTTGGCCGGCCGCGCACC